>DATLHN010000440.1:0-10500 GCA_035539875.1 Armatimonadaceae bacterium | reverse complement strand
ACCTCCGCCATCGCCTCCTCCGGCAGCCAGCCCCCGTACACCTCCTGCGCCACCCACAGCGCGGGCAGGAGGGCGGCCTTCTTGTTCGGGTAGCGCGCCACGAGTTCGTCGATGCGCGCCTTCGTCTCGTCGTTAAATCGGGACATGGTCTTCGTATTACCGGTCTATGTCGCCCAGGACGATGTCGATGGAGCCGATGACCGCGACCGTGTCGGCGACCATCCGCCCCTCGCACATGCGCGGCAGGGCCTGGAGGTTGTAGAACGACGGCCCCTTGATCTTGGCGCGGTAGGGCTTGTTCGAGCCGTCACTGACGACGTAGTACGCCTTCTCGCCGCGCGGCCCCTCTACCGCCCCGATCGCCTCGCCCACCGGCGGGTGGAAGCCCTCGGTGAACAGCTTGAAGTGGTGGATGAGCGCCTCCATGGACGTGTCCAGCTCGGCGCGCGGCGGCGGGCTGATCTTGCGGTCCGGCGTCCGCACGGGGGCGTTCGGTCCGAGCGCGGTGATCTTGTCCCACGCCTGCTGACAGATGCGCAGCGACTGGCGGAACTCCTCGATGCGGACCCGGTAGCGGTCGTAGACGTCACTGTAGGTGCCCACGGCGACGTCGAAATCGAACTCCTCGTAGGAGGAGTACGGCTCCGCCTTGCGCAGGTCCAGGTTGATCCCGCAGGCGCGCAGGCTCGGGCCGCCCATGCCGAACGCGATGGCGTCCTCGGCGGAGATGACGCCGACGCCCCGGGTGCGCTCGATCCAGATCGGGTTGTTCGTCAGCAGCGTCTCGTACAGCTCGATGCGCGCGGGGAAGTAGTCGAGGAACTCCTTGACGCGCGTCATCCAGCCCGTCGGGGCGTCGCCGCGCAGGCCGCCCGGGCAGATCCACGACGTCTTCGTGCGGACCCCGGAGAGGTGCTCCTTGATCTCCAGCACGCGGTCGCGGTCCTGCCAGCAGTAGAAGAAGACCGACATCGCGCCGATGTCCAGCGCGTGCGTCCCGAGCCAGAGCAGGTGCGAGGCGATGCGCTCCAGCTCGTTGAGCAGGACGCGCATGTACTGGCCCTTCTTCGGGATCTCGACCTGCATCAGCTTCTCGACCGCCAGGCTGTAGGCGAGATTGTTGCAGAGGTTGGAGAGATAGTCCTCGCGGTCGGTGAGGACCAGAGCCTTGTAGTAGCTCAGATTCTCCATCGTCTTCTCGATGCCGGTGTGCAGGTAACCGATGTGCGGGGTGCACTTTACGACCGTCTCGCCGTCCAGTTCCAGCACGAGGCGCAGCACGCCGTGGGTGGACGGGTGCTGGGGGCCCATGTTGATGGTGAGCGTTTCCTGCTCGGTCTCGGGGTCGAGGTACCGCTCCAGCTCGATGCCGCCGGGTATATCCCGGGCGCGCACCAGACCGGAGGAGGTGGTGGCCAGTTGCGTTACGGACATGGCTTCTTTTCGTTGCGTTCGTTCAGAAGAGCGGCGACGGCGTGTCTTCGGCGCCGACGCGGTCGCGGACGTTGTGCGAGAACTCGACCTCTTCGCCGCCGAGCGGGTAGTCCTTCCGGAGCGGGTGGCCGACCCAGTCGTCGGGCATCATGATCCGGCGCAGGTCGCCATGACCGACGAAGGTGATGCCGAACAGGTCGTAGATCTCGCGCTCCGGCCACTCCGCGCCGATCCAGACGCCGGACGCCGTGTCGATGCTCGGGTCGTCCTCGTCCACCTGTGCCTTGACCACGATGCGCTTCTGATGGGGGATGGAGTAGAGCGAGTAGACTACCTCGTAGCGCGGCTCCCGGTCGAACCCGAGCAGGTCCAGACCGAGGATGTCCGAGATCAGGTTGAACCGGCACTCGGGGTCGTCGCGCATCACCGTGAGGATGTCGACGATCCGCTCCTTCTTCACGGTCAGGAAGTCCTGGCCGCGGAACCGCTTCGCGATCACGATCTCGTCGCCGAGGCCGCCGTCCACCAGCGCCTTGAACTCGGCGGAGGTGTCCGGCGTCAGGTTCGACTCGTCGAGGCGGGCGACGTCCGCCTTGAACTGGCGGTCGCGGATCGCGAGGTCCGATCCGGAAAGGCCCAGTCGTACGTCTGTGTCTACCATGGGGGAAGTGCTTGCCTGACCCTAATACCGGTCGGAGAAGACCGCGTTATCGACCTTCTTCTGGAGCTGCATCACCGCGTAGATGAGGGCGTCCGGCGACGGCGGGCAGCCGGGGACGTAGATGTCCACCGGGACGATCTGGTCCACGCCCTGGACGACCGCGTAGTTGTTGAAGACGCCGCCGTTGCTGGCGCAGTCGCCCATCGCGATCACCCACTTCGGCTCCGGCATCTGGTCGTAGACCTGCCGCAGCACCGGGGCCATCTTCTTGCAGACGCGCCCGGCCACGATCATGACGTCCGCCTGCCGCGGCGAGGCGCGGAACGCCTCCGACCCGAAGCGCGACATGTCGAAGCGGCTGTCCGTGGACGCCATCATCTCGATGGCGCAGCAGGCCAGGCCGAACGTCGCGGGCCAGAGCGAGTTGCGCCGCGCCCAGTTGACAATCTTATTGAGAGAGGCCGTCATGAAGCCGGCTTCGGTCTCTAATCCCATTCGAACGCCCCCCGCCGCCAGACGTAGATGTAGCCGACGAACAGAATCCCGATGAAGACGAGCATCTCGACCAGGTTGAAGAGCATCAGCGCGCCGCTGCTCCGGTAGATCACCGCCCACGGATACAGGAAGACGGTCTCGATGTCGAAGACGATGAACAGCATCGCGATCAGATAGAACTTGATCGGGAACCGTTCGCGCGCGGAGCCGACCGGGGTGACGCCGCACTCGTAGGGGGCCAGCTTCTGGGGCGTCGGCCGCCGGGGTCCCAGCACCCAGGAGAGGACGACGAGCACGGCCGCCAGTCCGATGGCGACGACCCCCATGACCAGCACGGGAATGTAGGAGTTAAGCAGCGAAACCGGTTGGCTTTCCATGGTTCCTCGAAGGTAGCAGTCCGGGCACAGGCGAGGGCCGCGGGGGCGAGAGCGCCTGCCATCCGCACATTGCGAAGTTTATCACAAACTTCCGCCCCGGGTCAATCGCCCCGCCCGCATCCCTAACGCGAAGGATTCGCACGCCGCGCGCCCGATTCCTCCCTGCCCCGGCGCCAGAGCAGGATACCCCGTCCCACAGGGCAAACGTACCCGCATGCACCGAAAGATTATCACTACGGCGGCGGCCGTGCTCCTGGGGACGACCGCCGCGCTGTCCGTCAGTGCCCGGGAGACTTACGCCGTGCCCGCCGCCGCCGACCGCCCGCCCGCCGTCCCGCTGGTCACGCACGACCCGTACTTCTCCGTCTGGTCGTTCCGCGACAAACTGACCGACGACTGGAGCCGGCACTGGACCGGCTCGGTCAACGCCCTGTGCGGGCTGGCGCGGATCGACGGCAAGCCCTACCGCTGGTCGGGCAACGCCCCGCAGGGCGGACCGGCGATGGCGCAGACGGGCCTGGAGGTGACGCCTACCCGGAGCGTCTACACGTTCGAGGCGGGCGGCGTCCGACTGAAGGTGACCTTCCTTTCGCCGCTGCTCCCGGACGACCTGGAGATGGTCAGCCGCCCCGTCACCTACCTGTTCTTCGAGGCCGCCGCCACCGACGGCAAGGAGCACGACGTCGCCCTGTACGCCGACATGACCGCCGAGTGGGTGGTCAACACGCCGTCGCAGCCGGTGACGTGGAGCCGCCTGCGGCTCGGCGGCGCGGACGTGCTGAAGGTGGGAAGCGCCGAGCAGAACGTCCTCGGGAGCGTCGGCGACGACCGGCGCATCGACTGGGGCTGGCTCTACCTCGCCGCCCCGGGCGCGTCCGCGACCGCACTCGCCTCCGACGCGACCGCGCGGGGCGGCTTCGCGAAGGACGGAACGCTGCCCGCCGACGACGACCTGCGGATGCCGCGCCCGGCGCGCGACTCCTGGCCCGTCGCCGCGGCGGCGTTCGCCCTCGGAAAGGTCGGCGCGCGGCCGGTGGGCCGCACCCTGGTCCTGGCCTACGACGACGAGTTCGCGCTGGAGTACTTCCACCGCCCGGTCCGCGCCTACTGGCGGCGCGGGGCCGCGGACGCGGGAGACCTGCTGGCGGGCGCACTGAAGGACGCGGACGGCGTCCGCAGGCGCAGCGAGGCGTTCGACGCCTCGCTGACGAAGGAGTTGGAGGCGGTCGGCGGCGCGGACTACGCCCGCCTCGCCGTCCTGTCCTACCGACAGGCGATCTCGGCGCACAAGCTCGCCGCGGACATCGACGGCACGCTGCTGTTCCTCTCCAAGGAGAACTTCTCCAACGGCTGCATCGGCACGGTGGACATTACCTACCCCTCCGCACCACTGTTCCTCGCGCTCAATCCGGCGCTGCTCAAGGGGATGCTCACGCCGATCCTGGACTACGCCGGGTCGCCGCGCTGGAAGTTTCCGTTCGCGCCGCACGACCTCGGGACCTACCCGAAGGCGAACGGCCAGGTGTACGGCGGCGGCGAGCGCACCGAGGAGAACCAGATGCCGGTCGAGGAGTGCGGCAACATGCTCATCCTCATGGCCGCGGTGGCGAAGGCCGAGGGGAACGCGGAGTACAGCCGCAAGTACTGGCCGACCCTGACGAAGTGGGCCGAGTACCTGAAAGAGAAGGGGCTGGACCCGGAGAACCAGCTCTGCACCGACGACTTCGCCGGGCACCTCGCGCACAACGCCAACCTTTCGCTCAAGGCGATCGTGGCGCTGGGCAGCTATGCGCAGCTCTGCGACACGCTCGGCAGGAAGCCGGAGGCGCAGCAGTACCGGAAGCTTTCAGAGCAGATGGCGAAGGACTGGGTGAAGATGGCCGCCGACGGCGACCACTACAAGCTCGCCTTCGACCGGCCGGGCACCTGGAGCCAGAAGTACAACCTGGTCTGGGACGACTTGCTGAACCTGAACCTGTTCCCGGACGCGGTCAAGCGCACCGAAGTCGCCTTCTACCTCAAGAACCAGAACCAGTACGGCCTGCCGCTCGACAACCGCGCCGACTATACCAAGCTCGACTGGATCGTCTGGTCCGCGACTCTGACCGAGAACCGCGCGGACTTCGACGCGCTGCTGAAGCCGGTGGCGAAGTGGCTGGACGAGGGGCCGTCGCGCGTCCCGCTGACCGACTGGTACGACACGAAGACGGGCAAGCAGGTCGGCTTCCAGGCCCGCAGCGTGGTCGGCGGTATCTATCTGCCGCTGCTGAAGGCGCGCTGGGAGAAGAAGGGGCGCTAAATAGGGGCCGGACGCGGCCGTGCGTTCGCGCGCGCCCCCGGCTAGCGGGGGGCGCGCGCGTCCCGCACCTTGAGCGGCGCGGGCTTGAGGGCGCGGATGGCGGGGGCGGAGAGGCGCAGCTTCCAGACCATCGTGACGGCCTCGCGGACGATGCGCTTGCTCATCTTGGAGACGCCGTCCACGCGGTCGGCGAAGACGATGGGGACCTCCGCGATGGAGTGGCCGCGCAGGAACGCCCGGTAGGTCATTTCGATCTGGAACGAGTAGCCGTCCGAGCGGATCGTCGGCAGGTCGATGTCCTCCAGCACGTGCCGACGCCAGCACTTGAACCCGCCGGTCAAGTCGTGGTACGGCATCCCGAGGATCAGGCGGGCGTAGAGGCTGCCGCCGCGCGAGAGCACGCGGCGCGTCAGGCCCCAGTTGACCGTGCCCCCGCCCGCCACGTAGCGCGAACCGAGCACCAGATCGTGGTCCTTCGCCGCCGCGAGCAGCGCGGGGACGCTCGTCGGGTCGTGCGAGAGGTCGGCGTCCATCTGGACGAGCAGGCCGTACCCGCGGGCGACGCCCCAGGTGAGCCCGGCGACGTAGGCGCGCCCGAGCCCCTCCTTGCCCTGGCGGTGCAGGACGTTGACGTGCGGGTCGGCGGCGGCCATGGCGTCGGCCAGCGCGCCGGTGCCGTCGGGCGAGTTGTCGTCCACGATGAGGAGGTGGGCGTCGGGAACGGCGGCGCGCAGCGCGGGCACGAGATTCGGCAGGTTCTCGCTCTCGTTATAGGTCGGTATGACGATCAGGACGGATGACATGGCTTACTGAAAGTCATAGACACCGATCCGGCGGGAAAGTGTCCGGCTTTTCCGATCCCATCGGACACGGCCCTCTCCGTGCGGGTATAATGAGGCACTCTTTTGATTGGCGACGGGGCCGGCATGTCGGAAGGATTTACGATGCGCATCGACGAGTACCTGAACGTCGGGCATACCACGCCCGTCTCGTTCGAGTTCTTTCCCCCCAAAAACGACGAGGGCTGGACGCAGCTCTACCGGACCATCGATCGCCTCCGCCTCATGCACCCGGCCTACGTCTCCGTGACCTACGGCGCGGGCGGCTCCACGCGCCAGAAGACGGTGGAGTTGACGGGCCGCATCCAGAACGAGATCGGCCTGCGCACGATGGCGCACCTGACCTGCGTCGGCCACACCCGCGACGAGATCGCCGCGGTCGCGGACCAGCTCTGGGAGCAGGGCATCCACAACGTGCTCGCGTTGCGCGGCGACCCGCCGCACGGTCAGACCGTATTTACCCCGATCGAGGACGGTTTCTCCTACGCGGCGGACCTGGTGGCGTTCCTGCGCGAGCGCCACGACTTCTGCATCGCGGTCGCGGGCTATCCCGAGGGGCACATCCAGTGCCTGAACCGCACGCGCGACCTGGAGCACCTGAAGCAGAAGGTGGACGCCGGGGCGAACTTCGTCATCACCCAACTCTTCTTCGACAACGCCGACTTCTACCGCTTCCGCGACGAGGCGCGCGCGATGGGGATCGACGTCCCGATCGTGGCGGGCATCATGCCCATCGTCAGCTGCGCGGGCATCAAGCGGATGGTCACGCTCAGCGGCGCGCGCATCCCCCACCCCCTCCTGCTCGCGCTGGAGGAGATCGAGACCGATTCGGACGCCGTGCGGCGCGTCGGCATCGAGCACGCCCTGCGCCAGTGCCAGGACCTGATCGCCAACGGCGCGGACGGCATCCATTTCTACACGCTGAACCAGAGCCGCGCGACCACTGAGATCTGCCACGCCCTCGGCAAGGCCGGGCAGTAGCGCGGGTTCTGGCAACCCGCACGACCTACGATAATAAGCGCCCCCGGCGAGGTATCGCCGGGGGCGCTTTCGTATGCCTGCCCCGCCCCGCCACCCGGCGGACGACGCGAAATCCTTGAATCGTTTCAAATCGCGACCATACGGCTTCGCTATCGGTGGCCTCAGGGCGCGCGAAAAGGCGGCATGGGCGCAATTTTAATCGTTTCAAATCTTGACAGGCGGTCAGGACGTGCGTTACAATCTGCCCAACGTCGGCCCGGACCGCCACGAACGGCGAGCGTGGTCCGGCGGGGACTCTTTCTGCTATGGCGCAGCGAACCACGATCCAGGACATAGCCCGGCACCTCGGCGTCTCGAAGGGGACCGTCTCGATGGCCCTCAACGACGCCCCGGGGGTCAACGCCGACACCCGCCAGCGCGTCAAGGACTACGCCCGCTCCGTCCGCTACCGCCCCAACAAGCTCGCCCGCGCCATCAACACGGGCCGCAGCCACCTCGTCGCCGTCCTGCTCTCGCGCCTGACCGACTCCTTCTACGAGGAGGTCGTCCAGGGTATCGAGAACGTCGCCGCGCAGCGCGGCTACGACATCATCGTCAGCTCCGTCGTCGGGTCGAGCGCGAACAGCCGGAGCCGCAACGCCGACGAGCTGGTGGACCGCCTCATCAGCCGCCAGGTTGACGGCATCATCGGCAGCATCTACTCCCTGCCCGAAACCGCCATGGGCCAACTCAACGAGGCGGGGGTCGCGATCCTCTACCTGGGGCCGGAGCCGATCCCGGAAGAGGTGAGCGTGACCGTGGACAACGTCCTCGGGGGCCGCCTCGCCGCGGAGCACCTGTACGAACTGGGCCACCGGCGCGTCCTGTTCGTCGGCGGCGACGAGCGGTTCGGATTCCTGCGCTCCCAGGGGGCGGGCATGCTGCTCGCCGAGCGCGACGGCGCGCACCTGGAGGTGCGCGTGCTGGACGGCGAGCCCGACATGGAGGCGGCCTACTACGCGATGGCGACCCGACTGCGCGCGCGCCGCGACTTCACCGCCGTCTTCTGCGCGAGCGACCTGATCGCGGTCGGGGTCTGCAAGGCGCTCCAGGACGCCGGGGTGTCGGTGCCGGGCGACGTCTCCGTGGTCGGGTTCGACGACCTGCGCTGGGCGAAGCTGATCACGCCCGCGCTGACGACGGTCCACCAGCCGCAGGTCTCGCAGGGAGAGGCCGCGATGGATCTGCTGGTGCGGCGCATCGAGGACGGGAGCGCGCCGAGCCGGGTACTGACGCCGCGCCTGATCGTCCGCGACTCGACCGGCCCGGCCCCGGGCGCGTAACACCAGACATAGTTGTATGCGTAGAAGAAATGAGCACTGCCAGACGGGCACGCAGATGACGCGGCGGGCGGTTGTCACGGCAGGTGTGTCCGCCGCCGCGAACGCGGTGCTTGGCGGCAGTGCGGCGGCGGCGGCGCGGGCGGCGGGAACGACCGGGGAGGAGGCGACGGCGCTGCGAATAGCACTGGTTGCGGACCCGCACGTGACGCGCGGCGAGGACGCGCAGAAGCGCTCCTACGGCGTCCACTTCGACCGGGTGATCGCCTCCGTGAACGCGGTGGAGGGTGGCGTCGACGCCGTGCTGGTCGCGGGCGACCTGACCGACGACGGTCTGCCGGAGCAGTACGACGACTTCAAGGCGCGCGCCGACCGGTTCCGCTGCCCGGCGGTGTGGTCTGTCCCGGGCAACCACGATGTCGGGAACAAGCGGCGCGAGGGCGCGGACGCCGACGGCGGGACGATCACCGACGCACGGCTGCGCCGCTACGAGGATAAGGTCGGGCCGTCGTTCTGGGTCCGGTCTTTGAGCGACGGCACGCGGGTGATCGGGGTGAACACTCCCCTGCTCGGTTCCGGGCTGCCGCGCGAGGCGGAGCAGTGGGCGTTCCTGGAGCACGAGCTGGGCGCGACGGGTGACCGAAGGCAGACGCTCGTGCTGCTGCACTACCCGCTCTTCACGGAAGCGCCGGATGAGCCGAGCAGCGTCTACTGGAACGTGGAGCCCGCGCCGCGCAGGCGGCTGCTGGAATTGCTCTCGACGGTGGGGCCCTCCGTCCGGGCGGTGTTCAGCGGGCACCTGCACCGGCCGCTGGAGCGCGCCGCCGGAAACCTGCGCTTCCTCGGCGCGCCGCCCGTCTCGTTCGGGCTGCCGACGGGAAAGCAGCCGGAGGGATGGACGCTCGTAACGATACCGGCGGCAGGACCGGCAAGTGCGCGCTTCGTCGCCGTCGCGACGGACGCGCGCCGCGACGCGTAGCCGGCCGGGATGATCAGAGACATAGACGGGGAGGCACACGCCGGAGACACTGGGAGACACGACGTCGTGAAGAACTGCAACACTGTGCTCGCTGACTGCGCGTCGGCTTCGACGCCGACGCCGACGCCCGCAACTTCGTTCGAAGGGGGTTTGAGAATGGATATGAGCCACGGCCACAGGGGCACCGCCCCGCGGCGCAAGCCGGCCGCGTTTACGCTGATCGAGCTGCTCGTCGTTATTGCAATTATCGCCATCCTTGCCGCGATCCTGTTCCCGGTGTTCGCCCAGGCCCGGGAGAAGGCAAGGCAGACCGCCTGTCTCTCCAACCAGAAGCAGATCGGGATGGGGATCATGATGTACATGGAGGACTACGACGGGACCGCCTTCAACTGTCCCTACCCGGGTCCGACCGCGTCGGCCTTCACGCCCGCCCTGCAGGTGTTCTGGTCCGAGGCGATCATGCCGTACATCAAGAACCAGCAGGTCTTCGCCTGCCCGTCCGCCGAGGGCACGACCGGCACCGCGAACTACCCGACGGTCAGCTACAACATCAGCTACGGCCTGAACGAGCGCGTGCTCGGGCGCTACCCGTGGGACCCGCCGGCGAACACCCCGGCCCCGGTCGCCGAGTCCACGCTCGACACCCCGGCGCAGATCGGCATCATCGCCGACACGTGGACGGACGTCGCCGCGGGTTACGGCCAGATATGGTCCTCGTTCGGCTGCTACGCCGACCTGGACAACAACGGCAAGCGCGAGATGTACTGGTGCTCCAGCAACCCGCGGACGCCGTGGTGGAACTACGGCTTCCCGCGCCACGCGGGCGGCATGAACGTGGTCTACTTCGACGGCCACGTCAAGTTCAGCGGGCCGCCCACCCGCAACCCCTCCGCGGTCGGCGACTACGACTACAATATCTACCGGAACGTCAAGGTGTGGCAGGATGAGAAGTAGGAACGGTAACACGTCCCGCGCGGCGGCAGCGCTGTCCGCGCTCGTGCTGCTCGCCGTCGCGGCGGGCGGCTGCGGCAACAAGGCGGAGGAGGAGACCGCCGCGGGCGCAACCTCCGGCGGCACGCCGACCACCTCGGCGACGCCCGCGCCCGCCTTTACGAC
>DATLHN010000439.1:0-6033 GCA_035539875.1 Armatimonadaceae bacterium | reverse complement strand
CGGCAGCGCCGCCGCCGCCGGAGGCCAGGCGATCACCCGCGCCGCCGGACTGCCCGGCGGCGTGACCCGGCAGGAGGACGACGACGATAACGGCGGCGGCGGCTTTCAGGGATCGACCTTCAACGCCAACCAGGCGAGCGCGCGCATCAGCATCACCCAGTTCATCGACATCACCGGCATCCTCCGCACCGCGGAGCAGCTCGGCGACCTGCAGCTCGCCCTGACCCGCCTCGAGCTCGCCCGGCAGCGCCAGCAGGTCGCCCTCGACGTCCGCAACGGCTACTACAACGTCCTGCGCTCCCAGGCGTTCGTCCGCGTGAACGAGGCCGCGGTCGCCCAGAGCCAGGAACTCGTGCGCGTCACCGAGGCACAGAAGAGCGCCGGCGTCGCCGCCGAGTTCGACGTCCTGCGCGCCCGGACCCAGCTGGAGAACAACCGGCAGGCGCTCATCACCTCGCGCAACCAGGTCCTCATCGCCCGCAACGCCTTCGCGAACTCGCTCGGCATCGACCCCTCCACCGTGGTGGACCTCCAGGACGTCACCGACGTCCCGGCCGTTCCCGAGCTGAACGAGGAGGCACTCCTGACGCAGGCGCTCGCGCAGCGCCCCGAATACCTGCAGGCGGACGTCAACATTTTGAAGGCCGCGAAGAACACGCGGCTCGCCCGGCGCGGGCTGGAGCCGTTCCTGAACGTCGCCATCAACGCCGGCTACGCCATCACCGAACCGGCCCTGGGCTCGGAGCGCGAGACGGGGAACCTCGCGCTCGCGCTCGGCGTCCCGCTCTGGGACGGCGGCGCGACCCGCGCGGCGGTGGACTCCGCCCGCGCCGACGAGCGCATCGCCGCCATCACCAAGGATCAGTACGTGCGCGGCATCAAGGCCGAGGTCCAGCAGGCCGCGGTCGCCGTGCGGGACGCCGCCGAGCGGCGCACCTCCGCAGAGGCGAACGTCGCCCAGGCGCGCGAAGCCCTCCGCCTCGCCGGGGTCCGCTTCCGCGCGGGCGTCGGCACCCAACTGGAGATCAACGACGCCCAGACCGCCCTGACCCTGGCCGAGACGAACCAGGTCAACGCCCAGTACGACTACCTCGCCGCCCTCGCGCGCCTCTCGCGCGCCGTCGGCGCCCCGGCGTGACCGGCACCGCACCAGAGAACCCAGCAGACATGAAACACACTACCAACAGCAGCAGCAGCAGTGGCTCGTACCGCCGCCGCCTCACGCTCGCCGCAACCATCGGCATCGCGTCCGCACTCCTCGGCGCGGCCGCCGGGTGCGGCAACCGGGGCGGCGAACAGGCGAAGGCTTCGCCCGCCCCCGGGGCCCCGGGGGCCGCCGCCGCCCAGCAGGTCAGCGCCAGCCCGGTGCGCGTCGGCACGTCCCAGGAGCGCTCGGTCGAGCGCGCCATCTCCGTCACCGGCTCCGTCCAGGCGCTCAAGACCGTCAACCTCGCGCCCAAGCTCAGCGCCCGCGTCGTCAGCATCGCCGGGCGGGAGGGCAATACGGTGAGCGCCGGGCAGGTGGTCGTCCAGCAGGAGACCGCCGACCTCAAGCGGCAGGTGGAGCAGGCGCGCGCCAACCTGCAGGCCGCGCAGGCCCGCGTCGCCCAGGCGGAGACCACCGCCCGCCTCCAGGTCACCCAGAACGACACCGGCGTCCGCAACGCCGAGGAGCAGCTCCGCTCCGCGCGGGCGCAGCTCGCCCTCGCGAAGAAGCCGCAGCGCACCCAGGAGGTCGCCGTCGCGGAGAACAACGTCGCCCAGGCCCAGGCCAACTACGACCGCGCCCGCGTCGACCGCGACCGCTACGCCACCCTCGTAAAGGAGGGGGCGGTCGCCCAGAGCGTCTACGACCAGTACGCCACCCAGGAGCAGGTCGCCCGCGCCGCGCTCGACTCGGCGAAGCAGCAGCTCGCCATCGCCCGGGAGGGCGGCCGCGCCGAGACCGTCCGGCAGTCCGAGTCCGCCGTCGCCCAGGCCGAGCAGCAGGTGCGCCTCGCCCGGGCGAACCGGCAGCAGGTGGACGTGCGCCAGGACGAGGTCAAGGCCGCCCGCGCGGCGGTCGCCCAGGCACGGGCCGCGCTCGGGGTGGCGCAGCAGGCGCTTTCCGACGCTTCCGTGCGCTCGCCCATCGACGGCGTCATCGCCGACCGCATGACCGAGCCCGGACAGCTCGCCTCGCCCGGCTCGCCGGTCCTCCAGATCGTGGACCTCTCCACCGTCTACTTCGAGGCGCAGGTCGCCGAGACCGACCTCGCCGCGGTGCGCCCGGGCCAGCCGGTGTCGGTCCGCATCGCCGCCTTCCCGGGGCGCACGTTCGCCGGGCGCGTCCAGCGCATCTACCCGACGGGCTCCACCCAGTCGCGCACGTTCGTGGCGCGCATCGTCGTGCCGAACTCGGGCAGCGCGCTCAAGCCGGGCCTCTTCGCCCGCGGGAGCGTCGTCGCCGAGAAGCGCGAGTCCGTGGTCGTGCCGCGCGACGCCGTCCTGCTCACGCTCGACGGCGACCAGGACCCGAACGCGCCCCAGACGGGACGCGTCTTCGTCGTGGACGATGGCGTCGCCCGCGAGCGCAAGGTCACCCTGGGACTGAGCACGCCCGACGGCCTGTCCGTCGAAGTCAGCGGCGTCGAACCCGGGCGGCAGGTCGTCGTCTCGGGGCAGCGCGCCCTCAAGGACGGCGACCCGGTCACGGTCCAGCAGAACAGCGCCACCCAGACCGCCGCCCTGCGCTGACGGCGGACGCCCCCACGGAGAGTTTTTGAGGAGAGGATAACGCTCCCATGCAAGCATTGGCACGAATCAGCGTCCTGAGGCCCGTCTTCGCGACGGTGCTGATCCTGGCGCTGGTAGTCGTGGGCCTGTTCAGCATCCCGCGACTGGGCCTCGACCGGTTCCCGAACATCGACTTCCCGGCGGTCGCAATTACGACCACCCTCCCGGGCGCGACCCCGGAGGAGATGGACACCGAGGTCACCGAGCAGATCGAGAAGCAGGTAGGCTCCGTCGCGGGCATCGACCTGATCTCCTCGTCCTCTTCGGAAGGCGTCTCCGTGGTCACGGTCCAGTTCACCCTGGAGACCAACGGCGATGTCGCGGCGCAGGAGGTGCGGTCCAAGATCGACCTCGCGATCCCGAACCTGCCCGAAGACGCCGAGCGGCCGATCGTCCAGAAGTTCTCCGGCGACTCCGCCCCGATCCTGAACTTCACGCTCGCCGGGGCCAACGCCAGCATCCGCGACCTGACCGAGTACGCCGACAAGACGCTCCGGCCCCAGCTGGAGTCGCTCAACGGCGTCGGCCAGGTGCGCATCACCGGCGGACGCTTCCGGCAGATCAACGTCCTGATCGACCCGAACAAGCTGCGCTCCTTCGGCCTCACCCCGGTGGACGTGCGCAACGCCATCGTCACGGGCAACCTCCAGGTGCCCGGCGGCTCGGTCGAGCAGGGCGACCGGCGCATCTCGATCCGCACCCAGGGGCGCGCGACGTCCCTGAACGAACTGCGCGCCCTCGTCGTCCGCTACAAGGACGGCCGCACCGTCCGGCTCGCCGACGTGGCCTACCTCGAGGACGGCGAGACCGAGGCGACCTCGTCGGCGAACGTGAACGGCGAGCCCGCCGTCCTCCTCCAGGTCGTCAAGCAGTCCGGCGCGAACTCCGTCGCCGTCATCGATTCGATCAAGGCCAAACTGGCGGAGCTCGCGCCCACGCTGCCTGCGGGCTACTCCACCACGGTCACCAGCGACCAGTCGGTCTTCACCAAGGCCGCCGTCCACGCCGTCCAGGAACACCTGATCATGGGGTCGATCCTGGCCTCGGTCGTCGTCCTGGTCTTCCTGTGGAACTGGCGCACCACCCTGATCTCGGCCCTCGCCATCCCGTCGTCGATCATCGCGACCTTCGCGCTGATCTACGCCCGCGGCTTCACCCTGAACGTCATCACGCTGCTGGCGCTCACGCTGGCGGTCGGCATCGTCATCGACGACGCCATCATCGTCATCGAGAACATCTACAAGTTCATCGAGGAGAAGGGGATGTCGCCGCGCGAGGCGGCCATCGAGGGCACGAAGGAGATCGGCCTCGCCGTTCTCGCCACCACCCTGTCTCTGGTCGCGGTCTTCCTGCCCGTCGCCTTCATGACCGGCATCGTCGGGCGCTTCCTGAACTCGTTCGGCATCACGATGGCGTTCGCCATCGTCGTCTCGCTGCTCGTCGCCTTCACCCTGACCCCGATGCTCTCCGCCCGGTGGCTCAAGGCTCCCAAGGAGGCCCTCCGGTCGGTCGCCCGCGGCGAGGGGTTCCGCGGGAGCGTGCTGCCCGAGCGCAACGGCAGGGACGCCGCTTCCGCCGCCTCCGGTACGGGGCCCGACCCGGCCGCCCAGGCGCACCGCGACGACCATGGCGGCGACGGCGGCGGTCACCACGGCGAGAAGAAGCGCAAGCACTTCCTCGACCCGGTCGATCGCCTCTACCACGCCGTGCTCGCCTGGTCGCTGCGTCACCGCTGGGTCGTAGTGATCGTCACCGTTTTGGTGTTCGTCTCCACCGCCCCGCTCGGCATGGCCGTCAACAAGAACTTCCTGCCCGACGAGGACGAGAGCCAGTTCATCGTCAGCGTCCGCGCCTCCGAGGACCGCACGCTGGAGGCGACCGAGCGCCTGCTCAACCAGATCGCCGTCGACCTGCGCGCCCTCCCCGAGGTGAAGGACACGATCGTCACCGTCGGCTCCGACCGGCAGCAGACTTTGAACAAGGGCGAGATCCTCGTCCGCATGAACGAGGTCGCCGACCGCAAGACGGACACCACGCAGTTCGACCTGATGGACCGGGCGCGCAAGGAGATTCTGCCCAGGTACCCGCGCGACCTGCGCACCCTCGTCGCCCCGCCGAGCGCCTTCGGCGGCGGCGCGCAGGCCGGCCTGCAGTACGTCATCACCGGGCCCGACATCGCCACCCTGTCGAAGGCGGCGGACAAGGTCGTCGCCCAGCTGAAGAAGACCCCCGGCGTCGCCGACCCCGACACGTCGCTCATCGTCGGCAAGCCGGAACTCGGCGTCACCATCGACCGCGACCGCGCGGGCGACTTCGGCGTCGGCATCGCGGACATCGCCTCCACCCTGCGCGTGCTCGTCGCCGGGGACAACATTTCCAGCTTCAACGAGGGCGGGCGGCGCTACGACATCAACCTGCGCGCGCTCCCGCAGTTCCGCAACCGGCAGGAGAACCTGGAACTCTTCACGGTGCCCAGCACCAAGCGGGACGCCGAGCCGGTTCCGCTCGACCAGGTCGTGCGCTTCCAGGAGGGGACCGCCCCCTCGGTCGTCGAGCGCTTCTCGCGCGCCCGCAGCGTCACCGTCTCCGCGAACCTGCTGCCCGGGTTCTCCCAGCAGACGGTCAACGAGGTCATCACCAAGGCCTTCGAGGAGCAGGACCTGGGACCGGCCTACGCGGGCCAGTTCTCCGGGCAGAGCCGCGAGCTCGGCCGCACCTTCTCGGCGTTCGGCGTCGCGTTCCTGCTCTCGATCGTGTTCATGTACCTGATCCTGGCGGCGCAGTTCGAGTCGTGGCTGCACCCGATCACGATCCTGATGTCGCTGCCGCTGACGGTGCCGTTCGCGCTCCTGTCGCTGCTGATGACCGGCGGGTCGCTGAACATCTACTCGATGCTCGGCATCCTGGTCCTGTTCGGCATCGTCAAGAAGAACTCGATCCTCCAGGTGGACCACGCCAACGGCCTCCGGGAGCGCGGCCTCCCGCGCGACGAGGCGGTCCTCCAGGCGAGCCGCGACCGCCTGCGCCCGATCCTGATGACCACGGTCGCGTTCGTGGCGGGTATGCTGCCGCTGGTCGTCTCAAGCGGCGTCGGCGCGGGCACCAACCGCGCCACCGGCGGCGTCATCATCTTCGGCCAGATCCTCTCCCTGGGACTGACCCTGGTCGCGACGCCGGTCTACTACACGCTGTTCGACGACATCGTCGTCGGATTCCGCAAGCTCAAGGATCGCGTCTTCCGGCGCGACTCCTCGGACG
>DATLHN010000438.1:0-1834 GCA_035539875.1 Armatimonadaceae bacterium | reverse complement strand
TCCGGACGGCATCAAGGCGTCGTCGCTGACGGCCGGGCCGACGCCGCCGTTCCTCGCGCCCCGCCCCTTCCCGGTCTCGCCCCCCATCGGGCAGGGGGCGGCCGCCGCCGCCGCCGCGAGCGCGGCGACGACTTCGAACGCGCAGGCTTTCGGGAAGGTCAAGGCGGTCCGCCCGGGGTCGCTGACGGTCGCGCTCGGCGGCGACGGCAAGGCGACGCTGACGGTCCGCGTCGAGCCCGACCTGCGCGCGGCGAAGGTCGATGTCATCGACCTTTCCGGGGTCCGGGTCGGCGACCACGTCGAGGCGCGCGGGTCGCTCGACGCGAACAACGTGATGACCGCGGTCGACGTTACCATCGACCGCACGGAGCCGCAGTAGGGCATTAGCCCCGGCGGCGGTTTCGGCGGGCACGGACGTAGCGGACGGCGAGGACCGTGCCGACGGTGGCGGCGGTGAGCGCGGCGGCGGCGATGGTGAGGCGGCGCGTGGCGGAGCGGCGGGCCACCACGGTCGGCGGCTCGTCGGCGTCCCGGGCCGCGGGCGCGCCCTCCGGCAGCAGGATGCGGACCGCGCGCGGCACCACCTCGACCGTCAGGTCCTGCGAGCGCCCCCCCTCCTCGCCGTCGAACTGGATCGGCTGGGGCGTGCGGGCGTGGATGCGGACCTTGCGCGCCTGGTGCACCTCCAGGCCGGGGTCGTCCTGCGCGCGCCCGAGGAGCATGTACCCGAGCAGGCGCAGCCAGTGGGAGACGGTGCGCGTCCGCACGATGCCGACGTCGAGCAGGCCGTCGTCGGGCGAGGCCGTGGGCATCGCCTCCAGGCCGCCGGTCACCTTGCCCATGTTGGCGATCAGTACCGTCTGGGCGCGGCGGCGCAGCGGCGGACCGCCGTCCAGGCTGATCCGCACCGAGGCGCGCCGCCGCTTCAGGTTGCGCAGGGTGGCGACGAAATAGGCGAGCACGCCGAGCCGGTCCTTCGCCGCCCGGTCGGCCTCCTCGATCACCTTTCCGTCGAGGCCCATGCCGCCCATGATCGCGAAGTAGCGCCCGTCGCGGGTGCGCGCGAGGTCCAGCGCGTACGGGGTGCCGGAGAGCGCGACCTCGACCGCTTCGGGCACCTGGGTCGGGACGCCCAGGTTGACCGACAGGAGGTTCGCCGTGCCCCCGGGCAGGACCGCGATCGGCACGTCCGTCCCCACGAGCGCGGAGAGCGCCTGCATGACGGTGCCGTCGCCGCCGGAGACCGCGATCAGGTCCACGCCGTCCGCGAGCGCCTCCTTGGCGAGCGCGTCCGCGCCCTTCTCCTCGGTGGTGGCGAGGAACTGACACTCGTAGCCGTGGCTCGCCAGCGCGCCGGAGATCGCCGACTGCCGCTCGTCCGGGTCGCCGCTTCCGGAAGCCGGGTTGAAGATCACGAAGACGCACTTCCGGGTCTCGGATTCCCCGCCGGGGGCCTCCACCTCGACCGGTTCCACCGGGTCTTCGATCAACGGGTCTCGGGTCCCCGCCGCGCCCCGCGCGCCGCCCGCCTCAGTCACGGTCATTGCCAATCTCCTCCTGGAACGCTCGCTGCCCCTCGATGGATTCATTCCCTGAAAACGCCCCCGCCGAAGCAGAACGGCCCGGACGCGCGCTTACCTTCAGGCGCGCGGCGCGCGCGCGCGCAGGAAGCGAGGGGGCGGCGCGTCTAACCTACCGGCGGGAGACACGCGCTTTATGACCGATATACCCGCGCCGCGGGCATTTCCGGCAGTCCCGCTGGCGCGCAGGGCGGCGTCCGCGCTGCTGCTGGCCGCGGTGGGGCTGATGGCGGGCGGGTGCGCGGGCGGCCTGG
>DATLHN010000437.1:0-35165 GCA_035539875.1 Armatimonadaceae bacterium | reverse complement strand
GGTCGGGCGAGGGCGCGGGGACGGGCTCGGACGCGCGCGCCGCCTGCCAGCGCACCGCGCCCGCCCAGCCTCCTATGGCGCAGGACAGGGCGAGGGCGGCGGCGGCGAGCGTCTTCTTCTGGGGTGCGTTGTTCATTCCGGTCAGACCTCCCGTAGCAAGCGTCGGGCGTGCTACTGACCGGTTAGTTCTCCCGCGCGCGCGAAGGGTTCAGCGGGTTCGCGAAATCTTTAGCCGCGCCCGCCGACCCGTATCTGCGCCTCCTCGGAGGGCTGCTGCGTCACGCCGGGGGGAGACGCGGGGGCAGCGGCGGTTACCGCGGATGCAGCGGCGGTCGTGTCCGATGCTGTCGCCTTCGCGGCGGCCGGAGCGTCGCTGGTGACGCTGGCGTTGGCGGCGCTCTTCTTCGATGCGCGGCGGCTCTTGCGCTGTTCGCGCTGCGCCTTCTTGCGCTTCCACTCCGCGAACTCTTTGTCGAAGGTGTCCCCCTTCGTCGGCAGGGCATGCGCCGCATGTCCCACCATGCCCACGCCCCAGCCGAGCAGCGGGTAGAAGAACCATAGGTGGTGCGGGTTGGTGGCCAGGTTGAGGACGATGAGCAACGCCATCACGCTGACGAAGCTGATGAGGTGCGGCCAGAATTCGGCGCGGCGTCCGGCCACAAACTCGTCGCGCAGCGCCGCTTCTTCCCGCCGCGCCGCCGTCTCCGCGATGGCGGCCTCGACCTCCGCGGGCGTGATGCCCAGTTCGTCGGCCATCGCCAGCAGGCGATCGTGCGAGACCTGGCCGTGCGTCTGCTTCCGCGCGGCGCGCGTCAGTATCTCCTCGGCCTCTTCGGACGTGTACGACGACTTCTGCTGCTCGGCCATTCGCGTTGCCCCCGCACGGGATACTCCGAAACGCAGAGACGCACGGGGAACGGGGGCTACCGTTCCCCGAATCAGACTACAGCGCGGGTCGGCGGGTGTGCCAGTCGGTCGCCTGCTCGTACGCGTGAGCGATCCGCAGCAGCGTCTCCTCGCCGAACGCCGGTCCCATGAGCTGCACACCCACCGGCAGGCCCGCCGCGTCGAAGCCGCAGCACTGGCTGAGCGCCGGGATGCCGGCCATGTTCGCCGGGATGGTGCAGATGTCCGAGAGCTTCATCGCCAGCGGGTCGTCGCTCTTCTCGCCGATGGCGAAGGCGGTGGTCGGGGCGGTCGGCGTCACCACCGCGTCGAACCGCGAGAACACCTGCTCGAACTCGCGCTTGATGAGCGTGCGCACCTTCTGCGCCTTCGCGTAGTAGGCGTCGTAGTAGCCCGCGCTCAGGGCGTACGTGCCGACCATGATGCGCTGCTTCACCTCCGCGCCGAACCCCTCCTCGCGCGTCCGCTCGAACAGCTCGACGTGGCTGCCGACCTTGTCCGTCCGGCGGCCGTAGCGGACGCCGTCGTAGCGGGCGAGGTTGGAGGACGCCTCGGCGGGCGCGACGATGTAGTAGGCCGCCAGCGCGTAGTCGGTCGTCGGCAGCGAGCACTCGTCCACGACCGCCCCGAGCCCCCGCAAGACTTCGATGGCGGCGAGCACCCGCTCGCGCACCTCGGCCGAGACGCCCTCGGCGAAGTACTCCTTCGGGACCCCCAGGCGCAGCCCCTTTACGTCGCCGGTCAGCGCGGCCCGGTAGTCGGGGACGTCGCGCGGCACCGACGTGGAGTCGCGCCCGTCGTGGCCGGAGATCGCGTTCAGCAGCAGCGCGGCGTCCTCGACCGTGCGCGCCATCGGGCCGATCTGGTCGAGCGAGGAGGCGAACGCGACCAGCCCGTAGCGGGAGACGCGCCCGTAGGTCGGCTTCAGGCCGACGATGCCGCAGAACGAGGCGGGCTGGCGGATGGAGCCCCCGGTGTCGGAGCCGAGCGCGAGCGGGGCCGCGCCCGCAGCGACCGCCGCCGCCGAGCCGCCGGACGAGCCGCCGGGGACGCGCTTGAGGTCCCACGGGTTGGCGGTGACGAACAGGCCGCTGTTCTCGGTGGACGACCCCATCGCAAACTCGTCGAGGTTCACCTTGCCGGGAAACACCGCGCCCGCCGCGTCCAGCTTCTCGACCACGGTCGCGCTGTAGGGCGGGACGAAGCCGCGCAGGATCTGCGAGGAGCAGGTGGTCTCGACCCCCGCCGTGCAGAGGTTATCCTTGAGCGCGACGGGGACGCCCGCGAGCGGCCCGAGCGGCTCGCCCGCCCTGCGCTTCGCGTCCACGGCGTCCGCCTGCGCGCGCGCCTTCTCCGCGGTGACGGTCACGAACGCCCGCACCTTCGGGTCCACCGCCTCGACGCGCGCCAGGAACGCGTCCGCCACCTCGCGGGCGCTCGCCTCGCCCTTCGCCAGCAGGTCCGCGATCTGCGCCGCGGTCATGTCGTGCAACTCGGCCATAACTTACTGCGACTCCCCGATCACCTGCGGCACGATGAAGCCGCCCATCCACGGATCGACCTTTGGCCCCATCGCGAGCACCGCCTCGCGCGGCAGCGACGGGCGCACCACGTCTTCCCGCAGCAGCGCGGCCACCGGCACCGCGTGCGACGTCGGCTCGACGGCCTCGGTGTCCAGCTCCTGGAGGCGGGCGAACTGCTCCAGCAGGTCGTTTATCTGGTGGGTGAAGCGGTCGATCTCGTCTTCGGAGAGGGCGAGTCGGGCGAGCGTTCCGACCTTTCGCACCTCGTCGGGGGTCAGCGCCATCGGGGATGTCTTCTCCTCGGGAACCGGAAAAAAGTGGCGGGCGGCGCGGGGAAACCTCGCGCGCCGCCCGCCGCTATTATAGCACGTCGGGATTGCTGCGCCGACGGCCTACGCCGCCGCGGCGTCCGGCAGCGCGCGCCGCTGGGCCGCGATGATGCGGTCGGTCAGGGCGTTGAACGCGTCGTCCACCTTCTGGCGCGCCGGGTCGGCGTCGTACCACTCCATCACCTCGCGCGCGCCCCAGGAGAAGGGGATGTGGGCGGCGGCGAACTCCGGCACCAGGCGCTTGATCTTGGCGTTGTCGAACACCATGCTGTGCGTCTTGTCGCCCAGCAGTCCCGCGCCCCAGTTCGCGTCGTACGCCGCGATGGTATCCGACGGCACGTGGACGATCTGCGGCTCCGGCGCGCCCGCCGCGGCGGCGAGGATGCGGTGGATCGCGTCCCACGTCAGCGTCTCGTCGGAGGTGATGTGGAACGCGTCGCCGATCGCGTGCGCGTTCCCGAGCAGGCCCACGAACCCGCGCGCGAAGTCCCGGTGGTGGGTCAGCGTCCAGAGCGAGGAGCCGTCGCCGTGGACGATCACGGGCAGACCCCGGCGCATCCGGTCGATCACGGTGTAGCCGCCCTGCATCGGCAGCAGCGTCCTGTCGTAGGTGTGCGAGGGGCGCACGATGGTGGCGGGGAAGCCGTCCTCCCGGTAGGCGCGCACCAGCCGCTCCTCGCAGGCGATCTTGTTGCGAGAGTAGCCCCAGTGCGGGTTCGACAGCACGGTGGATTCGGTGACCGGCAGGCTCACCGGCGGCGTCTGGTACGCCGACGCCGAGCTGATGAAGACGTACTGCCCGCAGCGACCGCCGCCGAAGAGGGCGAGGTCAGACTCGATGTGCTCGGGCGTGAAGGCGATCCAGTCGACCACGGCGTCGAACGTGTGGTCCGCCAGCGCGGCGCGGGCCGACTCGGGGTCGCGGATGTCGCCGGTGAGTACCTTCGCCCCCTGGGGCACGGGGCGGGTGGACGACTTCCCGCGGTTGAGCAGGTAGAGGTCGATCCCCTTCTCGATGGCGAGCGCGGAACTGGCGGAGCTGATGATGCCGGTGCCGCCGATGAACAGGACTTTCAAACCCATGCGCGGTGGTCCCTCCAGGGAAAACGTGTCTTGCTGCTTTACCCTATACGGCGACGGGCCTCCGGAATACCTCCCGGAGGCCCGTGCTACAAGCCAATTAGCCGCGCGGCGGCGACGGCGCGGCTACTTCACGAACTGCATGGTGAAGGGATAGCGGTAGTAGGTGCCCTCGCTCGCCTTGATCGCGGCGACGACGGTCAGGATCATGTCAGCGATCGCCAGGCCGATCAGGATCGGGATGCCGATGAAGACCAGGCTCAGCAGCACGGCGAGCAGCATGTAGATGGTCATGGATATCTGGAAGTTGAGCGCCTCCTTCGCCTGGTCGGCGACGAACGACGACTCCTCGCGCTTCATCAGGTAGATGACGAGCGGCGCGATGATGTTGGCGAAGGCGACGACGCCGAAGCACCCGGCGAAGGTCGAAAGGTGCGCCCCCATCGCCCAGTTGCGTTCGGTGCGCGCGTCCATGGGCGGGCGCTGGTACGATTGCTGGTACATAATCTCCGTTCCTCCCGCACAATCAGACACGCCCCTGCGCTTTCCGGTTGCGCGTGGTCGCGAGGGGACGGCGGATCAGGACGCGCAATCGGCCAAATCGCGGATGCTGACGCGCCCATCGGGCACTACCATGCAATACAGAAACGTCACGCACGACAAGGAGCGCCCCGTCCCATGCACCGGTCCCGGTCGGCCTTTACTCTGATCGAACTGCTCGTCGTCATCGCCATCATTGCGATCCTATCCGCCATCCTGTTTCCCGTTCTCGCTTCCGCACGCGAGAAGGCGCGCCAGGCGGCCTGCCAGAGCAACCTGAAGCAGATGGGCGCTGCCCTGGCGATGTACGCCCAGGACTACGACGAGACGCTGCCCGGCGCGCAGTGGATCGGCCCGGAGGCGTTCCCCCCCAACTGGGCGTTCGGCCCCTCCTCGCGCGAGCTGCTGGAGCCGTACGTCAAGAGCCCTGATCTCTTCGTCTGCCCCGCGGACACGGAGCTGGCCGCGCTCGTGGGCCGCGGCTCGACGAAGCCCTTCGGCCTTTCCTACCAGTTCAACGGCAATCCCCTCGGACACGGCGCGAACATCGTCAAGCAGGTCTACTTCGGCGACGCGAGCGGCAAGCCGATGAAGCAGCACAACGGCGCGGTCCCGCTCTCCTGGCAGGAGCAGGTGGGCAGCCGGACATCGGAGGTGGTGGGTACGCCGCTGTCCGAGGTGCCGTACCCGGCGCAGAACTGGGCGTTCGCGGACGCCTGGCCCGGGGTCCACGGGGGCGAGGTGGCGAGCTACTTCGCGGGGACGCGCACTTACATGCTGAACAACGAGGACCTGCCGTTCGCGCGCGCGGTAAACCTGGTCTACGTGGACGGCCACGTGAAGCACGTCCGGACCACCGCCCCCGCCTGGGAGGCCGAGCCGTACTGAGCTCCGTTTCGCCCGCCTTCCCCGCCAGCGCCCGCGCCCGCACGCGCGGGCGCTGCTCCGTCTCCCTAAGCCCGGCGGTTTTGTAGCGCGTTCCTGACGATCGCCAGGTCCTCGGGCACGATGCACCGGGTCACGTAGCACAGGACGAGGAAGACCACGGTCATCGGCAGGACCATCAGCAGCGTGGCGAGCGGCGAGATGTACGCCCGCAGCAGAAGCAGGACGACGGCCATCGGCGCCGCCGACAGCAGGACGAAGGTCCCGTGCCGCAGGAGGAAGCGGGCGGGCAGCAGTTCCTTCGGCAGTAACCGCGCGTAGCACGACAGCAGGAACATCTCGATCAGAATGTGGGACACCGCCGCGCCGATCGCCCCGTTCTGGAAGTACGTCTGCGTCGCGTGGACGAGCCCGGACCCGATCGGGAGGACGGCGAAGGCGGCGACGGCCGTCGCCTTGCTCAGTTCCTTTTGTCGGTCGTAGACGGTGAGCAGCATGCCGATCGGGATGGAAAGAAACCAGAGCACCAGCCCCACGCCGAACAGAACCAGTACCGGAATCGCGTTCCTGAAGCTGTCGGGGTAGTGGAGGATCTTGATGATCTCACCCGGCGTCAGGACCAGGAAACTCGCCACCGGGACCGCCCCGATGATGATCAGCCGGATGAGCGTCTGCGCCATCTTCGGCACGACGTCCGGGTTCGTCACCCGCATCCGGGTGATCGTCGGGAAAAGAGCCCCGGTGATGATCCCCGGGATGAACAGGGAGGTGCCGAAGAGCCGCGTCACCATCCCGTACCAGCCGATGGAGGCCGTCGAGGCGAACTTGTCGAGGATCTGCGGGTAGCCCTGCGAATAGATCGTCACGAAGAGTTCCGTGGTGAAAAACGGCAGGGCGTACACGACGATCTGCCGGGCCAGTCCGACGTGACGACGGCGCGGACGCGGGACACGCCCGCGGATAGCGGGCAGGAGCACGGTGAGCGAGGCGAAACTGCCCACGCCGTAGGAGACGATGATACACCAGAGCGGCAGTCGCAGGTAGATGCTGGTCAGCACCGCGGTCGTGCTCATCACCTTTTCCAGGACCGTGGCCAGGCTCTGGCGCGGTATCTTCTCCCTGCCGCGCAGCACCTCCGACACCGCCCCCGTGACGTGGCCGATAAAGGAGAAAGCGACCGACACGTATACGAAGGTGCGAACGATGGGAGCGTAGTTCAGCACGTGTACCACCAGCGGCGTCAGCGCCCCCAGGACGACGCAGAACGTCAGCCGCTGCAGGCACGCCGCCACCAGGTAGTCGCCGTCGCGATCATTATCGCGAGCGACGTCGCGCACGACGACCGAACCGGAGCCGATCGTCACCAGCAGGTTGAAAAACGCCGTATACGAGCCCGCGAGCGTCAACTGCCCGAGGCCGACGTCCCCCGCATAGCCGGGCAGATACCTCATTACCGCGAACGCCAGGAGCCAGGTAAGCGCCTGCGTGCCGGACAGCGTGAGGATGTTGTGGACGATGCGCCGGGCCTGGTTCCCGCCGGGCGGGGCGGCCGGCGCGGTCTCGGGCTCGGCGGGGGTCGTCACTTCCGGCTCTTTCTCTGCCACGATCGTCACGGCCGACCCAGCCCTCTCCCGGACCGAGCAGCCCTCGCGGACACCGCCGCCGCCGCGGGTTCCGCCGCAGGTTCTGCGGCTGGGCCGTCCTCCCGGGGGAACCCTTTCATCGCAACCACGATCCCTATCCAGAACCCCGTGAACAGCATGTCGCGGAAGTTGCTCAACTGAAGGTCGAGCAGGCCGAACATGAGCAGAACCCCGACGAGGACCAGGGCGAAGAGCGCCACCGCCTTGGTGTGGTCGTCCGTCCCCTCGTCGCGCAGCGTGTAGCACAGGTACAGGGTGATGGACACGATCATCATCCAGAAGAACCAGAACCCTATCGTGCCGACCCGCATCCAGACCCACAGGATCTGATTGTGCGGCAGGATGTCCCACCAGTCGTACAAGTTGCTGATGTCGGCGATAGGCACGACGTGGAGGAACCGCTTCCCATACCCGTATCCCAAGACCGGTTTGGACTTTATGGTCGCCATTATGTTGGCGTCCTCCGCGTCCCGGTACATGTTGGAGCTCAGGTCGCGCGCGTCCGGCTGGAAGTGAGACCGGATGGCGCGAGCGGGCTGTGCCCACATGCTGTTGCTGTTCTTGAACGCCTGGTAGTAGATGGGCGAAACGATCGCCAGGACGATCCCCACGACCGCGGCCACGGTGCGCCGACGCGGCAGAGCGCGGTAGGAGGCCACGATCAGCACGGGGATAGCGACCACGAGGGCGGCGGTAGCGGCGCGCCGGTTCGTCGCCAGGTTACCCGCTATGACGAGCGGCACCAGCGCCCACATGACCGCCTGCATCCGCGGGTACACCTTGCACAGCGCGAAGGAGGCCAGCAGGAGCACGAACGCGTCGAACAGGAACGCCTCCTCGTGGGAACCGACCCCCTGGTCCGGAAGGGGCTGTCCCGACAGGGTAACGTAGCGGCGGAACGTGTACAGGATGCCCTTGAGGCCGATGCAGACGACCGTGATCCAGCAGAGGGCGGTGACGTGCCGGCGCTCCTTAACGAGGTTAAGCGCCATCAGGTAGGCGATCAGGAAGTAGAACTGCGCCCGCGTCTCCTGGAGGGCGATCTTGAAATCGCCCCCCGTGGCCATGCCGATGACAAAGCCCATCACGACGAAGGCGAGGTAGGCGGCGATCGGCGTGAAGAGAGGGCCGAGGCGTATCGAGGCGTTCCGCCAGTAAACGGCCTTCATCAGGGAGCAGATCCCGGCGGAAACCAGAAACACCTCGAACAGATTGAAGGGTACCGCCTTGAAATTCACGTTCCCGTAGGTCTGGATGATCGTGTTGACGTTCCAGAAGAAGGGAATCCGGTCGGTCACGGCGTCGCTGAAGCCCGTCTGGAAGATCTCTACCAGGCATACCGCCGCGAAGGTAAAGAACAGGACGGTCTGCGAATAGCGCCAGGTCATGTAGCTGACGGTAACCAGCACCAGGAGGACGATCGGCAGGACGAAGGAGCCGGCTTCGACCGCCACCATGGAGAGGCCGCAGAGGACCGCCAGCGCGGCGGCGATGAACGCGAACTTACGGTTGCGCAGCGCCGCTTCTCGCGCGAATTCGCTCGCAGTAGGCGGCTTCCGGAAGGCTTCGAGGGGGGACAGACTCACGTTTTATACACCCCGAACGTATGCGTAGGCGATCACTAAGGCCACGAACACGCCCAGCAAGACCTTGACCCGCCGGTCGTCGCGCGGAAGGAACAGACCCGCCAGCACGGAGGCGAATATGATGGGCAGAACGATCTTCACAACACGTTTCCTTGAGATGCCGCGTCCGCCGCACTGTCGCCCGCGGCGCTGCTGCCGGCGCCGCCGGAAGGGGGCAACGGCATCGGCGTGCGCTCGGTACGCACCCACTCCGGCCCACTGCCGCCGACTGCCGCTCCCGCGGCGGCAGCGACGGTAACCCTGCGGGGCCGCAGGAACCGTGCCGCGTAGAGCGCGAACTTCCAAGGGGCGTAGAGTGGGGCCCGCAGGAGCGCGCGATACGCCTCCGGAGGCGCGTCTGCCGCCCTCAAGCCGACGATGACGTAAAACAGGTAGCCGAGCAGCGAGGCGGCGGGCAGCGCGGTCCAGACGGCGGGA
The DNA here is from genome assembly GCA_035539875.1 of Armatimonadaceae bacterium. Lineage (GTDB taxonomy): Bacteria > Armatimonadota > Armatimonadia > Armatimonadales > Armatimonadaceae > CALEKU01. The sequence goes on along the minus strand of DATLHN010000437.1, from coordinate 26,196 downwards.
TTCCCCGGCAGCCCGCCCGGCAGCAGGCGCAGCGCCCCCACCGTGAGCAGTCCCCAGAGCAGGTGCAGCGCGGCCAGCTCCGCCAGCGGCGGCGTCATCAGGTCGAGCGACGCCTCGACCCGACGAAGGTCCCCCCGGCGCAGTCCCGTCGCGAGCAGGGGCAGGGCGCGCTCTTTCAGCAAGAGGTACCGACCCCGCTCCCAGCGCTCGCGCTGCGAGGCGGCCTGCGAGGCCGTCACCGGCATCTGCGCCCGGACGACCGCCTCGGGAACATACCCGACGACGACCCCGTGGCTCTGAAGGAGGTCGAGCCCGTAGTCGATATCCTCGGTAATGCTGTGTCCGCTCCAGCGCGCCGTCTCAAGCGTGCCCCGCGTGAAGGCCATTCCGTTTCCCTTGAGGCCGACGCTCATGCCGAGGTGGTCGCGCCCCAGCGGCTTGACGTGGTTGAACAGGTCGAAGGCGGCGGCCATGAGCGCCGAGCGCCACGAGTCGCCTACGTTGAGCACGCCGTATCGCCCCTGCAGCGCGCGGCGGTGGCGGCGTCGCCCCTCCGCAGTCGCGGGGGCGGGCAGGTCGGCCCAGAGGGCGGACTCCATCGCTCGGAGAAAGCCGGGCGCGACCTCGGTGTCCGCGTCTACGACCACGAACGCTTCGACTGCGTCCTCCGCGCCCGCGTCGCGCTGGAGCAGCAGGGAGAACGCCCATTCCAGCGCGTACCCCTTGCCCCGCAGGTCGCGGTTCGTGCGCTCCAGGACGGTCGCCCCGGCATCGCGCGCTATCCGGGCCGTAGTATCGGTGCAGTTGTCCGCCACGACCACGACCTCGTACCGGTCCCGGGGGTAATCGATCCGGTTCAGGCTGTCGAGCGTCGCCCCGATCACCACCTCCTCGTCGTGCGCCGGTACCACGAAGGCGAACCGCGCCTCACCGCGTCCCGGCGGGAGCGGGCTTCGGGATGCCGAACGGTGCCGTTTCGCAGCCAGCGCACTCAGGAGCAGGGTAACGAGATAGAGGACGGTACCACCCGCGACCAGGCAGAGAACGACCAGCAGCGCCGCAGTTAGGAGACCGGGCGCCGGTCCGCTCACGTGGAACATCGTTTTCCCTCAGCAGTTCGTCGTCGCGCGCGGTGCGTTAGAAGTAGCCGAAGCGTCGCTGCACCCAGCCGGGGCTGGCCCGCTTGATCTTGTTCAGCACGACGCCCAGAACGCGCTGTCGGCCGATCTGCTCGATGGCCTCGTTGACCAGTCCCCGGGGCGTCACCCCGGCGTTGACCACGAGCATCACGCGGTCGAGGTGCGCGGCGATCGGCAGCGCGTTGCCGCTGGTGACGGGGGGCATGTCCACGATGATCAGGTCGAACATCTGGCGGGCCGCCGCGATGACCTCGGGCACGGCGGGGGAGCGGGCGGCGCGCACCGGGTTTTCCGGAGCCTTCCCGGCGGGCATGACCGACAGGTCTCCGCACTCCTCTACCTGGATCGTACGGATCATGTAGTCGTGCCCTTCGAGCACGTCCATCACGCCCTTCTCCGCCTCCGCCCCGAGGCGGCGGCTGATGTCGTCATTCCCCAGGCTCAGGTCGATCAGGCAGACCCGCTTGAAGGTGTTGCGCGCTACCATCAGCGCCAGGTGCATCGCGACAGAAGTCTTCCCCTCGCCCGCGACCGAGCTGGTGATACCGAAAACGGTGGGCAGGGTCACGTCCGGGTCGCTGGCCGCCTCGATGGCCGCGGCGTCGTACAGCTCCTGAAGGTGGCGCTCCAGCGCGGCGTACAGGTGGATGAACTCGCCGTCCGTACGCTCCGCGGAGAAGCGCACGCGCTCCAGGGAGTCCTGCGGCAGCACCGTAATGAGGGCGGTTTCCGGCGTGGCGTTGGACAGGTCGGCGCGCGCCCCGGCACCGCCGCCGCTGGTGTGACGGCCGCTCGCCGGGACCGGCGGGGCGGCCATACCGTCCTCTTCCTCGTCGTCCAGGTCCTCCTCATCGCCGTCACTTCCCGGGTCGTACGCGGCAGCGGCATTCGGGGAGGCGTACTGCGCGTCGAACTCGTCCTCGCGGCTGCCGTCCTCTGCTGCGTCGTCCTCGGCGGTCGGTACCGGGGGCGGCGTCCGACCAGCGGAAGCGGGCGCATGGGCCTGCCCGAAGGAGGCGGCCACGGCGTTACGGCCGTATTTCTCGGCCTCCGCGGCGATACTTCCCCGGCTTTCGCCGTGCTCTTCGCCGTCCTCGCCCACCGCGGGGCGAAGGCTGCCCCCGAGACGCCCCAGCGCGGAGAAGGTGCCGTTGCGCTTCTGGCGCTCCACGTGCCTCCCCGAGGCGAGGCTGCCCGCCCCCGATGCCGCGGCGGCGGCAGCCGCACGGTTGCCGAATACGCCGTTCAGGCCCTTTTGCTTGTTTTCCGACATTCCTTTGGATCCCCTAATTCTCTCTTTGCCCCGGCATGAGGCGACGCCACCCCGGAGCCGCGACGGGCGCGGGCAGGCTCAGAATCTCCTTGTTCTCGGGCAGTGCGGCGAGAACAGGCAGGCCCAGCATGCGCTCGGCGTCGGCCTCGTAGCGAATGGTCGGGTCCGCCCACTCGTTCGCCACGACCAGCATCGTCCCGACGAGCAGCCCGAGGATCAGCGCCCCGCCGATCAGAGCCGTCTTCTTCTTCCCTCCCATCGTCGACTCGGGGTAGATGATGCCGATCGGTTCCAGCTTGGAGTTCTGGGCGACCTTCTCCATGTTGGCCTTGAGCAGGGCCTGCTCGCGCCGCTTCAGGAGCTCGACAAACTGGCCTTTCAGGATGTCGTAGTCGCGCGTCTTCTCGGTCAGGTCGCGCTCGGCGGCGGGCATGCGTCGCACGCGCTCCTCGTACTCGGCGATCTGCTTCTCCAGTAGTCCCATCCGGGCGGCGTGCGTCTGGGCGCCGATCCGCGCCTCCGTGAGCTGCTCGGTAAGACTCAGGTACTCCGGGTTCGCCTGGATCGTCTGCTCCTTGATGGTGCCGGGTACGGTCTTCCGGGCCATCGCCTCACGTACCTCGACCTGCCGCTCTTTTTCCAGTGTCCCGATCTGCAACTCGATGCTTTTCACCTTATCGCTGGTCGGAAGAAAACCACGCGTCAACAATTGTCCGCGCCTTGTAATCAGTTCCTCGATCTGGCGGGCGGTCGCGCTCTGCCCCACGGTCTGCGCCAGGATCGACGTCGGCTCGATCTCGCGGAGACGCCGCTCGATGATGCCGCGCCGCGCCGCCGTGTCCTGCGCGGTGATCTTCAGGATGTCGCGCTCCTGCTTCAGGTCGGAAAGGCGCGCGATCTCGGTGGCCTGCGCCTCCGGGGTCTGCCCGGCGTTCTGCTCCTTGTAAGCGATAAGCGCTCGCTCGGCCGTGAGCATCCTCTGCCGGTACTTCTTTATCTCGCTGTCGAGAAACGCGGCCGTCTGCTGGGTGGAGGCCAGCCGGTCCATGCTGTTCTCTGCCATATAGAGCTTCTGCGCCGCCCGGACGATGCGCTCACACTCGGCCGGGTCTTCCCAGACCAGCCCTATCTCGAAGATTTCCGCACTGGTCGCGCCGGAGAAGAACCCCTTCCGGAGCGCCTCGAAGCGCGGGTCCATGCCCTTTCTTGGGTCGACCTCGATCGGCTGCTTCAACCCGGCTTCTTTCAGGAACATGTCCACGAACCCGCCAGGCCCGATGTCCTGCATCATGTCGTTGAAGCGGTTGACGTTCTGCTGCGCGGGGCTTATCCAGGAATTGCTCCCGAAGCCAACCGCGTTCGCCAACTCCTCATCCACGATGACCTGGGTGGAGGCCTTCGCCATGTAGCTCTTGTCGCGGGTGAGCAGCACGTACGTTACCGTTCCGCCCACCGCGACGGTCGCGATCAGGAACAACAGCCAGTGGCGAAAGAAGGAGTCGATGACTCGAAAGACCAGACTGGATCGACGATACATAGGTCCTCTTTTGAATTCCGTCTTTGACGTAACGTTCTCGCGGTCCGATCAGAGCAGGAACATAAGCGGCAGGTAACGGATCGCCTTGTCGAGGAGGTTTTCCTTGCCCTGTTCCTTGGTCGGAATGAAGATCACGTCACCTGGCTTTAGCACGGGATCCGTGTACCCGGTCTTCTTCCCCGATTTATCGGCCTTCTGCTTGTTCTTGACGATGTCGTCGAGGTTGATCATCTGGGAGACGACCTTGCCGTCCTCGCCGCGGCGCATCAGCACGGTGTTCTTCAGGTCCGCGCCGCCGCCCGGGCCGCCGGCCTCGGCCAGCGCTTCGAGGATCGTCACCTCGCGGTCCTCCGGGTAGTTGATCTGGCTCGGCCGCAGGACGGCGCCGGTCATGGAGTAGACGCGCTTGTTCTCGGGAATCAGCAGCGTGTCGCCCGGCTCCATCTTGACCTCCGGAGCCTTGCCCGCGGCGGAATCGTAATTCACCAGGTTCACCGGCACCAGCGAGTTGTCCGGCTTGCGGATCGCGGCCAGTGCGAGCGACGCCTTGGGAGAGGGACCGCCGGCCGCGGTGAGGGCGTCGATGACGGAGCCGCCGACGGGCGCGGGGACGGGGCCGGGTCGCATGACCTCGCCCAGCACCTGCACCTTGGTCTTCGAGTCGTCGAGCTGCTCCACGACCAGCACGTCTTCCGGCTCAAGCGGGATGTTGGCGTCCAGGTCGCCGGCGAAGGCGCGGACGAGGTCTATCGGGATGACCTCCGCCCCGCCGCCGCGCAGCACGCTCGACTTCACCCACTCGGGGCGGTCCACCATGAGCCCGCCGCCGTCCGCGATCAGGTTGATCACGCGCCAGTTGTCCCCGAGCGGGCGGCGTCCGCCCTGCCCGCGGATGCCGTTGCCGATCACGCCCACCTCGCGGATGTTGCGCTTGACGACGGTGACGGTCACCTCGGGGTAGCTGACCTGCTTCTTCAGGGCGGCGAGGACCCGCTCCTTGATCTGGCGGATGGTGCTGCCCTGGATGAACACCTCCCCCATGTAGGGGAACTGGATGGTGCCGTCCGGGAGGATCGTGACCACCTTGCTCAGCTCCGGGTAGTCCTGCACGGAGATCTCGAGCACGTCCCCGGCGTTGACCCGGTAGCTCGGCGGGAGGGCCTGCCGCCCCGGGGCGGCCGCCTGGGCCTTCGCCGGTGCGGCGGCGGAAGCGACCGGTGGCCCCTGGCCGATAGCCCCGGCCGGAGCCGCGGCCGTCAGCAGGGCGGCTGCCGCTGCCGCGACCGTCGCGCAGATGCCCAACATCATTTTCTCAACACGCGAGGGATAGTGCGTGCTCATGATTCCTCTCCCTCACCCGGTAATCTGGGTATTTTCGGATTTCCTGCCGGGGCAAAAACCCGCAGACAGGGATTATTCAGCGAAAACATTCTTTAACAGAATGAATTAAAAGGCGGCGACAGAAGGACCAGGCCGATCCGTGCCCGATATCGCAAGGCCATTATACAGGCGAATAGGTAAACCCCCGCTTTAATTCACAAAATATTTATTAAAGCTGGTATACTTGCCATCGTAATCCGCGCCAAAAACGGCCGGGAGTGGCGGCTTCTTTCGGACCGAATATGTTACCCATTCCGAACACATTTTCACTCTACACACGCCTGCCAGGGGGATATACGGACACCGTCCGGGAAATATCACTAAATAATTTACAAAACCATGTGGTTGTATGTTATAGTGATGAAGGCCGGACGTACCCGCGTCCTAGCTCTTCGCCGCGCGACCCGTCCCGCAGGGCGGGCGGCGCTGAGGACGGGGGCGGGTGGACGAGTGAGCAGCGTCCGGACCGCACGTTTTGCGGAAGTCCCTGGGTTCGAGCAAGCAAGAGAAGTAAGGGGGAGAGAAGGATGATCGGGCGGCGGAAGCCGCGGCGGCACCGCGTACTTGGCGTACCTCAGGTGCCCGCTCGTGCGGGGGACGCCCGCATCCTCTCTCTTAAAGCCATCGCGCTATGACAGCTTTTCCGTCTTCCAGCACTGCCACCGGCGAGACATACACGGGGCGCGCGTTCGCCCTGCTCCTTTACGCGATCGCAAAGCGCGGCCTGGACGTCACGCTTTCGCTGGCGTTTCTCGCCCTGGCGTTCCCGGCCTACGCGGCCATCGCGTTCCTGATCTGGCGAGAGGACGGCGGCCCGATCCTGTACTCGCAGATGCGGGTGGGGAGGGACGGGCGGCTGTTCCGCTTCTACAAGTTCCGCAGCATGATAAAGGACGCGGACGCGCTCAAGGCGAAGCTCGCGGCGCACAACGAGGCGACCGGCCCCATCTTCAAGATCAAGAAGGACCCGCGCGTCACCCGGACCGGCGCCGTCCTGCGCCGCTACTCGCTGGACGAGCTGCCGCAGTTTCTCAACGTCCTCAAGGGGGACATGAGCCTGGTAGGACCGCGGCCCCACCTGCCCTGCGAGATCCAGCAGTGCGCGGATTACCCGATGGAGCGCCTCCAGGTGCCGCCGGGTCTGCTCTGCCTGCGCGAGGTACAGGGTCGCTCCCGGCTGTCCTTCGAGCAGTGGCTGGCGCTGGACATGGAGTACGTCCGGACCCGCTCCTTCTGGCTGGATATGAAGATCCTAGCGAAGGCGATCCCGGCTGTCCTGAAAGCCGACGGGGCGTACTGAGGCCCGGGGTGGTCCGCGCGCGGACCGGCGGCGGGAGTTTTCGAGGCAAGAAGATGTCGATCAAGGCACTGAATAACGAGGAGAGAGCGGTCATCGGAGGCGTCGCGTTCGACGACGTCACGATGGCGGAGGCGGTCACGCGGATCGGCCTGATGATACAGAAGTCAGACCGGCCCTGCGTCGTCTGCACGGGGAACCTGGACCACCTGGTCATGCTGCAGAAGGACGCCCAATTTCGGACGATCTACGACCAGGCGGAGCTGGTCCTTGCCGACGGGATGCCTGTGGTCTGGCTTTCGCGCCTGGCGCACGCCCGGAACCGGCGCACCCCTGCCCTCCGCGAGCGGGTGGCGGGCAGCGACCTCTTCTGGGAGTTGGGGCGCGCCTCGGCGCTCATGGGCATCCGTCTCTATTTCCTGGGCGGCGCGCCCGGGGCGGCGGAGAAGGCCCGCGAGGTCCTGGAGGAGCGCTACCCCGGAGTGGAAGTCTGCGGGACCTACTGCCCCCCCTTCGAGCGGTTCGACGACCCCGAGGAGCAGCAGCACATTCGCACGCTGATCCGCGAGGCCCAGCCGGACGTCCTCCTGGTCGGGTTCGGCGCGCCCAAACAGGAGAAGTGGATCGCGGCCAACCGGCAGGCGCTCGGGGTGCCCGTCAGTATCGGCGTCGGCGGCTCCTTCGACATGGCGGCCGGCGTCTTCAAGCGCGCCCCGAAGCGGATGCAGCGGCTGGGACTGGAGTGGCTGTACCGCATGTTCCAGGACCCGGGGCGTCTGTGCCGACGCTACCTGGGCCGCGACCTGCCCTACCTCCTGGTCCTGCTGGGGCGGACCCTGCTCACCAGGGAGCCCGCGGTGGCGCGGGAGAGGAGCGCGGGAAGTCGGCTGCGCGAGGCGTCTCGCCCGGCGGTGCCGCCGCCGCCCGGCAGCGAATCGGTTTCCACGAAGCACGCATCCTGACCCAGAAGGCGTTCTTTTGAACGGCCTCAGAAGGCGAGTCAGTTGAAAGCAGTACGGTACTTCACTACATACGGAGCGTCCCCCGGTTCCCGCATGAACGAACAACGATACCCGTCGGATCTGACGGACGATCAGTACGCCGCCATCGAACCTCTGTTGCCCCTGCGTGGCGGCGAAGGCAAGGTGGGACGCCCCCCGCGCTACACGAACCGCCAGCTCCTGAACGGCATCTTCTATGCCCTGCGGACGGGATGCGCGTGGCGCTACCTTCCGCACGACCTGCCGCACTGGACGAGCGTCTATGCCTGCTGGAAGCGCTGGAGCATAGACGGGACGATGGACCGTATCCACGACGCTCTGCGGCGGCTGTCGTACCAGACCCACGCCCGCGACGAAGCGGGCGGGGCGCGCGGCAGAGGGCGCGGCGGCGCGCCCGGCGCGGCGGCGGGCGCAAGTGGGGGCGGCGGTGGCGATACGCCGCTCGCCGGAATGAAGGGCGGCCGGACCAGCAGAGGACGCGCGGCGCAGAGCGCCACCCGCGCGGCAACGGGCGTATCGGCGGGTGATGAGCAGATGGACCGCGAGAGCCTCAGCCGGAGCGGCACAGCGCAGGAAGACACCTCCCTGAAAACGCGTACGGTCGGCGGTGGCGGCGGCAGCGAAGGTGACCCCGGGGGGGCGCACCCCGCGAGCGGGCCGGAGGCTGAATGAAAGGCCGGATATCTCCGCGGACAGGGAGGAAGCGCGAAAGATGAGCATTTCCACGGGGTCGTGGTCAGGGATCGAGCCACAGGACGCCCCCTCTGGGCAGACGACAGTGACCGAAGTCAGCGCGAAGAAGATCGTGGTCACCACCACCATTCGCCTCGACGCCGATGGCGACGGGAACGAGGGGGCGGCGAGCGAAGCGCTTCAGGTGCTTGCTTCGACGGGCGCGATGGAGAACGCAGCGCTCCAAAGAATGGTTACCGACGGGCGACTGGTGATGATGCGCATCGCGCCGCGCACGTTTCTGGGACTGACCCGCGGCAGGCGTCGCATCCAGCCGCTGCGTATCGACGACCACCTGTTCATCTTCGCGCCGCGGCAGGACTCCCTGCGCAGCCTGGCAGACCTCGTCGCCAGTCTCCTTCGCAGTGAAGGGTTGGAAGCGGGCGGCGGAACGGGTCACGGCGCATCCGGCGGGTCAGTCTCTCTCTCGGCCGAGGTGCGCGCCGCCCTCCGGGGCTGAAGCGGAAGAGCGGAGCGCGAGGCGTAAGGCGCGCGTGGCGTTAAGAATCAGACATGAACGAGAATCGACATGACTGCCTGATCTGCGGCGGCGACCTGGGCGAACCGGTCGTGGCGGCGGAGCGAATGTTCGGCATGGGGGGGGAGTTCCCCTACGCGGCGTGCCGGGCCTGCGGGTGCCTCCAGATTTGCGCGGCGCCCCGGGACCTGTCGCCGTACTACCCCGCGGACCGGTACTACTCCTTCTCGGCGAATCCCCTCCAGAGGGTGAGTTTCCAGAGCCGTCCGCTGCGCGCGCGCCTCCTGGGCTGGCTCCAGGCTCCGGCCCTCTTCGATCGGTCGGGTGACGCCGCCGCGGCGCGGGCGGGGTCGGGGATCGCCCGGCTACGCCGCCGACCCCGGAAATCGCTGGAATGGGTGCGCTACGTGCTCCGCCACACCCCCGCCCCCTCGTTCCGCATGTCGATACTCGACGTCGGCTGCGGCGAGGGCTCGCTCCTGAAGGAGCTGGCGGCGCTCGGCTTCCGCAACCTCCACGGGGCGGACCCGTTCATCGGCGCGGACGGCTCCCCGCACCGCTCGATACGCCTGCACGCCTGCGCGATCGAGTCCCTGCCGGCGGAAAGCCGTTTCGACCTGATCCTGTTCAACCATTCGCTGGAGCACATTGCGGACCAGCACGCGACGTTGCGGTCGGTAGAGCGATTCCTGACCCGGGACGGCGTCTGCCGCATCGAGGTGCCGGTCGCGGGTTGCGAGGCATGGGAGACGTACGGGGCTCACTGGTCGGAGCTCGATGCGCCGCGCCATCTGGTGTTGCACACCGAGCAGAGCATGCGCCTGCTCGCCCGTCAATGCGGGATGGAGATCGTTGACGCCGAGTACGTCGGCACGTCGTTCGAGTACTGGGGCAGCGAGATGTACCGCCGGGGTATCACCCTCTACGACGAGGCGACGGGCACGACGCGCAAAGCCACGTCTGTATTTGGCGAAGAGGAGATGGCCGGGTTCGAGCGCAAGGCGGCGGAGGCGAACCGGGCGGGGCGCGGCGGGCGCATACTCTTTACGCTCCAGCGCACTGCGGCTGCCGCCGCGGAGGCCGAGTCCAATGCGCGGCCTGCATTCGCCGCCGCCGTGCCACTGTCCGGAGTGACGGCGAGATGAGCAGCGTCGCGACGGTGGCACGCGCCGCGGAGGTCGCTCCCGCCGGGACGGGCGGCGGCGCCGTAGCGTCGGGGGCGACTCTCTCCCGGACGCGGCCCTGCGAGATCGGGTTCGCGCTCGAGTATTCGCTCGGGCACGTCACGCACTCGGAAAACCTGAAGAAGCGCCTGACCGGCGACGACAGCGTACGCCCGACCTACGTGGAATTGCCCTTCGAGGGGATGTCGGGGGCGTGGGCGAAGCTGCCCGCCGTGCGCTCTAACTGGTCGCTCCGCGCCAGTCTTGGGGCGCACCTCGGGCTGCGCGGGTCGGCGCGTCGCCTGCAGGCCGTCTTCTTCCACACCCAGGTGACGTCGCTGCTGTCCGTCGGGCTGATGCGCCGCGTGCCCTCGGTCATTTCGCTGGACGCGACCCCGCTCCAGTACGACGCGCTCGGTGCGGCCTACGGGCACGTTCCCAGCGGGTCGGCGCGGGTCGAGGAGTACAAGAAGCGGCTGAACGAGCGCGCCTTCCGGGCCGCGCGGCATCTGGTCACCTGGTCGCAGTGGGCGAAGGACTCCCTGGTCGCCGACTACGGCGTTCCCGCCGGGAAGATCACGGTCATTCCGCCGGGAATCCCCCTGGACCAGTGGGATTTCGCGGCGGAGCGGGCGGCAGCGGCGCGGGGTGCCGGGACGCGAACTTCCGGGGACGCTGCTCTCAACCTGCTCTTCGTGGGCGGCGACTTCCACCGCAAGGGCGGCGACACCCTGGCGCGGGCGCTGAACGCGCTGCCGGCGGGGACGAACGTCCGCCTTCACGCGGTGACGAAGACGGAGGCGCTCGGGCCCGAGGCGGACGCCGCCGTGGCCGCGGGGCGCATGATGGTCCACCGCGGGGTGACCCCGAACTCCGGGGCGCTGCGCGCGCTGTTCGCCGGGGCCGACGCGTTCGTCTTCCCGACGCGGGCGGACTGCCTGCCGCTGGCGATCCTGGAGGCCCTGGCGTCGGGGCTGCCCGTGGTCACGACGTCCGTGGCGGCGCTGCCGGAAGCGGTGCGTCACGGAGAGAATGGTGTCATCGTGCCGCCGGACGACCCGTTGGCCCTTGCGGCGGCGATCACGGAGCTTGCCCAGGATCGGGCGCTGCGGGACAGACTGGCCCTCCGGTCGCGCGAAACGGCCCGCGAGCGTTTCGACGCGCAGACGAACTACCGGCGAATCGTGGAGATTTTGAAAGGCGTGGCGGCGGAGTAATCGCGCGCGCACTAGCGCTCGCTCACGCCCGCTGGAGCCAAAGGCACCGGAGATTACGTTGAGATGAATACGCTGCTGTTGATACCAAGCGTCCTCAAAAAGGGAGTCGATGCCTGCGTCGCGCAGGACCGGCATCCCACGATGGACTACTACGCCCTGGCGGAGGGGATCCGCGCCGCCTCCCCCGGGGGGCGGGTCGAGATACTCGACTACACCGCCGTGGAGAACGCGACGCATCCGCTGGTGCGTCTGGCCCGCCGCTCGGGGGGCAGGGACGCCGCGCTCGCGATGATGGGGTTCCTGCGCCACCGGGAGTTCGACACGATCTTCACCAACGGCGAGAACGTGGGGGTGCCGATGGCGGCGCTGCTGCGCACGCTCGGCCGCAATCGCCCGGGACACGTCACCATCGGGCACCGGCTCTCGACGGGCAAGAAGCGCCTGTTCTTCAAAACCCTGGGTCTCCACCGCGAGATGGATACCATCTTCGTCTACGCGCGGACGCAGCAGGAGTTCGGCACCGGAGCCCTCGGCATCCCGGCGGCCAAGCTTCCGCTGATCGCCTTTCACGCCGACCACCGCTTCTGGCGTCCGCTGCCCGGTGCGCACGTGGAGCGGAATCTGATTTCGTCCGCCGGGCTGGAGTGGCGCGACTACCCGACTCTGCTCGACGCGGTGACGCGGATGCCGGAGCTTACGGTCCGCCTCGCCGCCGCCTCCCCCTGGTCCAAGCACTCCAACGAGACGGCGGACCGTAAGCTGCCGGAAAACGTGGAGGCGCGGCGCTACGACTACGCGGGGCTACGCCGCCTTTACAGCGGCTCCAGCGTCGTGGTGGTCCCGCTCTACGAGAACGACTTCCAGGCTGGGGTCACTACCCTGCTGGAGGCGATGGCGATGGGCAAGGCGGTCATCGTAACGCAGACCACCGGCCAGACGGATGTAGTCGTCGACGGCGAGAACGGACTGACGGTCCCCGTCGGCGACCCGGAGGCGTGGCGCGGTTCCATTACGCGACTACTGGGCGATGCCGCCCTGCGCCAGCGGCTCGGCGAAAACGCCCGAAAGTGGGTCGAGGAGAATGCGACCCTGGACCGGTGGGTGGAGGCGATCGTCTCGGCCCTCCAGGCCAGCGCGTCGCGCGAGGCCGACCGGGTCCCCCAACAGCAGCACGGACAGGCCGCGTCGCGCGCCTGAAGAACCACGCCCTGAGGGGGCACGCGCGATATTGCTGAGCGCGTCGCTGAAACCGTACGCAGTACGCGGACATTCACGGAAAAGGATTACACCTTCGGGATTCAAGCCATGAAAAAGTTCTTCCTGATAGCACTGGTGCTCGTTACCATCGCTTCCCTCGGCGCGAACGCGCTCCTTTATATGCGCTACTCGTCGAAGCGGCCGATCCTGCGCATGGCGGACGGGACGGTCGTCACGCGCAAGGAGTACCAGGACAACATCGACCACCTGCACGGCAAGCAGGTCCTGAACAAGCTGACGTACGAGAAGATCATCCGCAACGCGGCGAAGAAGGCGGGCGTCGAGGCCACCGAAAAGGACGTGGACGCGCGCCTCGCGCTCCTGGAGCGCCGCAACCCGAAGGTGCTGGAGGGCCTGAAGCGCGATCCGAACGCCATGGCCCAGTGGCGGCGGGACATGGGCACGGAGCTCAGCCTGGAGAACCTGCGGATCAAGGACGTAAAGATGACCGACGCCCAGGCGAAGGCATTCTTCACCGCCAACCGCGGGCTCTTCGTGCAGCCGCTCCAGATATCCACGAAGATGGTCATCGCCCAGAACGACGTCGATGCGAAAGCGGCGGAGAACATGCTCCGACAGGGCATCCCCATGAACGTCATCGCGCGCCGCCCCCGGCTCATCGTCGTCGGCGAAGGCGGGTCGATGCCCGATTGGAGCCAGCTCCCGAAGCCGGCCCTGAAACAACTCAGCGCGGCGGCGGCCGGCCTGCGGAAGGACGACGTAAAGACAGTAACGATCGAAAAGTACCGCTTCGTCCTGCGCCGGACGGACCGTCGCGAGGCCACGATACCCACCTTCGAGCAGATGAAGGAAGTCGCCGTTCGCTCGGCCCGCCTGAGCAAGGCCCCGCTCCCCCAGGAGACTATGGCGCGCCTTTATCAGGAGGCGGACGTCACCTTCGAGGTGGAGAAGTACGCCCCTTACTTCAATGACGTTGAAGAGTACGCGCGTGGCCTGAAGTCGCCCACCAAGAAAGACGCTGGGACGAAGACGGCGTCCTCGCCCCAGGGCGTGGCCAAGTCCTGACGCTTGACTTTCCCGGATTTACCGCCCCCGGCACGGCCGGGGGCGGCGAGAATAAATAAGGAGGGATAACCAAAGTAAAATTTACTAAAACTGTGGTACAGTGGATTGGCAGGAGAGAGTTGCTGTCACTCAGTCTTCCCGCGCGGTCCCCAGGGATCGGGAAGAGGGAGCGACGGGGTTAGAAAGGGATCTTTACCATGAGTCTTCACAGGAAAGCGATGGCGGCAGCCGCTATCGGTACACTGGCTCTGGTCGGCGGCGCGGCCCGCGCCGACGTCCAGTTCGATGGCATCAGCACCATCATCACGAGCGGCATCAAGAGCGGTTCCGGCGCCATTGCGGGCGCGCCCGCGGCCCCGGAGGGCTACACCGCCGGCCTGTTCAACACGGGTGGCGCCAACGGTTACGGCATCACGTTCTCCTACGGGGTGTACAACGGGACGACCTTCGTCCCCAGCAACCCGGGGCTGCCGAACCGTGACCTGGACCCGAACATCACGGGGCCGGACTTCCAGGCCACGGGTACGGCGCGCAACGTCCTTCCGGCGACGGGCGTGCCCGGCGAGCCGTACTTCTACGACCGCCTGCCCGGCACGTCGTGGGTGTCGGCCTACGCGGACACCACCACCGCGATGGACTTCGGCGGCGTGTCCCAAATCGGCGAGGCGCAGGACTTCGGCCCGAGCATCGCGTTCGACGAGACGTTCCGGTACGACGTCACGTTCAACCTGAACCCGGCCGGGGGCACCCCGATCGGCTTCACCGGCGAGATCCTCTCCGACGACATCGTCGAGGACGTCTGGCTGGACTACGGCACGGCCCAGGCCACCAAGCTCGGCCTCGTCCTGCTGAACCCGCTGCCTTCGGCGTCGGGCCCGCTGTACTTCCGGTACGGCATCAACGGCCAGGCGTCGACGTTCTTCGGGACCGGAAGCGGCACCCCCCTGACGGGACGCACCCTGTCGTTCTTCGTGGAGAACGACTTCAACCGCCGGACCGCGCTCGACTTCCGGGTCATAGCGCAGGTTCCGGAGCCGGGCGCGGTGGCGTTCGGCGTCATCATGGGCGGCGGCCTCCTCGGCCTCGTCCTTCGCTCGCGACGCCGCGGTGGTAAGGACCAGCAGCAGACCCCGTCTGCTGCCTGATCACCCCGGCTGCATCCCCCGGGGGGCGACGGCGCCCTCGCCGCCGCTCCCCGGGGCTTCCTTTTTACAACATGACCGCTTCCCCGCTCGACGATTCACCGGCGATGATTACCACCACAGCAGCAGGCCCAACAACGCAGCCGCAAACCGCGGCGGCCCCTTCCCCCCAGGCGACGGATAGTACCCGGCCGATGCTGGATGCCCGCCTGCTGTTGGCGGCGGGCGGCGCGGCTGCGCTCCTGCTGGCGATAGGGTGGCCGCTGCTGCGCTGGTGGCACTGGGAGTTCACCAAGCCGGATTCTCCCTACGGGCACGGTTACTTCGTCCCGGTCCTGGTCGGGGTGATGCTCTGGCACCGCCGGAGCGCGCTGCGGGAGGCCGGCCTGCGCCCGACGCCCGGCGCGCTGCTACTGCTGCTGCCCGCGATCGCCCTGCTGATCCTGGCGACGAAGACGGATATGCAGGCGCTGATGTCGTTCTCGTTCCTGCTGTCGGTCGTCTCCAGCGTCTGGTTCGTGGCCGGGAGCCGGTTCGTGCGGGCGGCGGCCTTTCCCCTGGCGTTCCTCTGGCTTATGGCCCCCCTGCCCGGCCCGGTCTTGAACGACGCGACCATGGGCCTGCAAAAGATTTCGGTCCAGGCCGCCGCGTTTCTGCTGCGCGCCGTCGGGTTCGCCGCGGTGCAGCAGGGCAACCTGATCTCGATGGACGCCTACACGCTCAACGTGGACGTCCCGTGCTCGGGATTCGGGCTTCTGCTGCGGCTGCTCACCTTCAGCGCCGCTTTCGCCTACCTGACGGACACGACCCTTCTGCGCCGCATCCTGCTGTTCGCGATCAGCCTGCCGCTGAGCATCCTGATCAACGGGGTGCGCATCGCCCTGATCGGCATCGTCGGCGAGTGCCTCGGCGCGACTGCGGCGGCCACGTTCCACGACTGGAGCGGGATTCTTTCTCTGATCCTGTGCATGGGGATTCTCTTTGGGAGCGCAAAGGCTTTAGGATGTCGAACGTTCGCCGGGCAGCCGGTCTTTTAAATCTGATACTGGCGGTCGCCCTCGTCGTGACGCTGGCGTGGAAGCCCGCGCCGCCGGAGCCGTTTTCCGGCATTCCGCCGGAAGAGGTTCCCCAGCGCCTGGGCGGATTCGTCGCGGACGGCGAGGCGGAGGTAGCGCCCGAGGCGCGCGAGGCGCTTGCCGCGGCCAGCATCCTCTCGCGCTATTACCGGTCCGACTCCGACGCGGACGTGGCGGCCAGCTTCGAGCTTCTCGTCATCGGGGGGACGGACCGCAGCGCGCTGCACGATCCCCGGTCCTGCTTCGTCGGCGCGGGCTGGGAGATCCGCAACGACCGTACCGAGAAGATTCCGGGGACGCCGGTCGAGGCGCGGGCCTGCCAAATCGTCGACGCGAAGACGGGCGCCGGGTTCGACGCCCTGTATCTGTACGTCGTCGACGGCAAGGTCATCCACCGGGTAACGGACATCCGCGCGCAGATGTTCTGGAGCGCCGTCATCGGCAAGAAGAACCGCCCCGTCTACTTCGTGCGCATGATCAGCCCCCTGATGAAGGACGAGGTGATGCAGGCTCGGCAGCACGAGGAGCTGCTGAAGTTCGCCGCGGCGACCTGGGATTCTCTGGACGATCGGCTTCAGTCCGCCCCGTCGCAGCGGCAGCGCGTGGCGCGAAGTGGGGATGATGCCAGCGGCGATGAGACGCTGCGAGGGCCGTCCCGATGAGAGACGCCCCCCGGCAGCGGCGTACCACCGGTGCCCGCGTGTGGCTCCTCGCCGGCGCGCTCCTCCTCGCGGCCCAGGTGCCGGACATGGGCTCCGTTTACGCCCAGACCGCACCGCGGAAGAAACCGGTCACGGCGAAGAAGCCGATCGCGGTGAAGAAACCGGTCGCAAAGACACTTTCCCCCGCCCTTTCCGCCGTGCGCCGCAGCCGCCCGAAATCTCAGGACCCGCTCCAGAGGCGCACGCTTTCCGCTCTGGGCAAGTTGAAGACAGGTAAGCAGGCGTCCGTCAGCAGCAGCAGCAGCGCCCTCCGAAGCGGTTCGCGCGTGGGTCTACCGGACGTGAAAGCGGGAACCAGTCCCCTGGACCGGTGGTCAATGACGAGACAGAAACCGGCCATGCGGGCCGGGAAAAAGTCTACATCGTCGGATGATCGGGGACGAAGCCTGCTGCCGAAGCCGTAAGAGAAGATAGGTAAAAAATTTACCTCGGCAACACTAAAGATATTCGGGGCCTTGCCGATAATCAGTTATGGCGGAGTCTTAATACGGACGTTGTCCGCGCTCCCGTCAGGCAGGGATCGCGGAAGTTCCTAACAGATTAGCAAGGAGTCGGACGTGTCGAATCGGGTTACGCTGAAGGATGTCGCAACGCACGCCGGGGTTTCGCAGACCACCGTTTCGCTGTTCCTGAACGGCAGTACGAACGTCTGCTCGGCCGAGACTGCCGACCGGATCCGCGCTGCGGTCAGTGAGTTGGGTTACGCGCGCCCGCGGGGCGCTGCCGCCGCCAGTGGCACTTCCGCCGAAGTCGGTGCCGCAGCCGTGTCGGAAGCGGGTGGTGGCGTGGCGACGCTGGCGCGACCCACGGCCGCCCTGGAGTCCATACCGGCTCTTCCCCCGTCGCCCCGCCGCCTTCGCACCCTGGGGATGGCCCTGCCGAACACGGGCGACCTGCTGGACCCGGCCGATACCACGCCCTCCCGTCTGACCGATCAGGTCTGGCACGGCGCGTCTCAGATGGCGGAGTGGGAAGAGTTCTGTCTGCTTTCGTACCCGGCGCGCCTGCGCGAGACGACCGACATCCGGGCTTTCCTCGACGGTTCCATCACCGGGCTCATCCTGAACGCAGGTTACGAAGACCCGAGACCGGCCCTCCTTTCGGAATCAGGCCTTCCCGTCGTGGTCCTGAACCGAACTTCCGATATCCCCGAAGCCTGCGGATCGGTGAGCGCTTACGAGGCCGATACGGTGGAGCTGGCTCTGAGCCATCTCCACGGTTTGGGACATCGGCGGATCGCCCACTACGCGGGTCCGGTGGAGCCGGATCTGGTCCCGCCCGCGTCCGTCGGCCCTAATGCTCCCATCCGCCACGTCCCGAGCGACGTCGCTGTCCGCCGCCTGGAGCGCTTCGTCGTCTGGATGCGCCAGCACGGCGGTTACGACCCGGATCTTGTCTTCGCGGAGGCGAACTGGCGGGGCGACCACGCGGCGGACGCCCTGGACTCCTGGCTGGCTTTGCCGCAGGAGTCGCGCCCCACGGCGGTCTTCTGCGCGAGCGATTCCCTGGCCCTGCGGCTCTGTGAGGCGGCGCGCGAGCGGGGCCTCTCGATTCCCGGCGACCTTTCCATTGTCGGCGTTGGGGACAGCACCGAGGCGACGAACAACGGACTTACCAGCGTCGTACTCCCGGGTGAGCAGATCGGGCGCGAGGCGGTCCGCCTCCTGCTGCGCATGCAGGACGGCGCCGCGCCCAACCCGGCCGACCGGCGGCGCGCGGTACCCGTGACGCAGATCGCGACGCGGGAGAGCACCGGGCCGGCGCCGGTTAACTAACCGACATACCATCAGCAGTGAATCAAAAGGCGCGCGTCGCGCCATCCCGAATGGATGGCGCGACGCGCGCCTTTTAGGTACCTGACCCTGTGCGGCCGTGCTGAGGTTCAGTTTAGCGTGGCAACGCTTCCCCGATCGACAACGTTCTCGACAGGCAGCACGACGCGCACGCCCTCGGACTCGGGCTGATGGTCGGCGAGCATCGCCAGCAGGATGCGCGCCGCCTCACGACCGATCTGCTCGGCCGGTAACTGGACACTGGTCAGCGGCTGGTCCGTGCGCGCGAAGATCGCGTCCTCGGTATCCGTAGCCATGACCGACAGGTCACTGGGGATAGAGATTCCACGCCGGCGCGCCGCGCCCAGGAACGCGTGGGCGACTTCGGGCGTGGGACAGAAGACAGCGGTCGGTCGCTGCGAGTCCAGGCTCTCCCAGCGCGCGAGGGCCAGGCCAGCCTGCCGCTCCGCACCGGGTCCCCCCGCGAAACCGTACAGCGACGGGTTCTGCACGCGGTTGGCCTTCATGAAGGCGATATACGCTCCAAAGCGCCGCAGGGCGGCGTCCCCGCCGCGCGACGCCGCGCACGCCCGGGCGATTCTGCTTCCGTCGCCGTCTTCACCGTGAAAATCGGGCTGGACGCAGTCGGACAGGAACGCGATTCGCCGATGACCACGGTCCCAGAGATGCCGAAGCGCACGCTCGACCATCTGTTCTTCGCGGATGCCGACCGCCCCGCAGCCCTGCGGAACCTTCGCCTCCTGCATCAGCAGGACGACGGGCACCCCGGCATCGGCCAGTCGTGTCGCGTGCGTATCGGCGTAGCCGGGCCCGAGAATCAGTCCCGCGATGCCGTTTTCGTGCAGCCGGCGCAGGACCGCCGACGCGTCGCCGCCCGCCGAAAGGGCGTTGGGCAGCAGGAGCAGACGGAAGTCCTTCCGGTCAGACGTCGCGCGAACGCCGCGCAGTACGGCCGTCCCGATCCCGGCGCGCTCGCCCAGGTTCGTGTGCCGCCGGATGCCCAGGGAAGCGAGTACGGAGCCGGAGTCGACGCGCTCCTGCCAGGCCTGATCGACGAAGACGCCAATCGTTCGAATTCGATGCGGCGCGGAGGGAAACGCGGGGGGATACGCGCGATGGGCCAGGATATCCTTGCCGGTCCAGCCGGGGAAATCACCGCCGCGCTCGAAGCACGCCTCCTCGGCCCGCAACGCGGGCCGGGTGTTCCTGGCGACCGCAAAGTGCGAGACGCTGCCCTCTGCGCCCGCCGCCGCCGGTCCCCACGCCCCCCCGAGTCCCTCGGCCGTGAGGGGTTCCGCCGCGGGGCGGGGAGAGGGGCTGTCCGTATTCTCCGGGTCTACCGGATCGTATTCGGTTCTCCACATCTCTCGCCTGTGTGCCTCCGTGGCAGGATAACGCCTGCCCTCTCGATCTCATGACAGTCGTTTCTATTGCACGAAAACTACCAGCGTACCGTTCATGACACGACCGCCGCTCTGTCGCTGCGGGCTGGCCGCTACCCCGTCCGCCGTCGGAACGGGGACTTTGGTCACGTAAAAACACTGAGGAACAGGAGGAATAGTAGCACAGGAGCAGGTATTTAGTCAAGGCTCTGTTTAAAATTTAGGCACTATCCCGGCACCACGGCTCCGCTACCCGATCAACGAACGCTTTCAAAAATTATTCTACCCAAAATCGGCCGGAATTCCGCAATCAACGCGTCCGCGGCTACCAAAATGCAACCAGATACAAATTTCTACGCCAAATCTGACCACTTACACGTCGAATAATGCGACGTCTTGCTACTTATTAGGCCCGGGTGCTTATTCGCAAGCACGTTGCTCCTAACGGGAAGCGCCAAAGCCCCCCTTGCTGCCCCCTTTGTTGTTAAATCACTGCAGCAGCAACGCACATGGTAAATGACGCACCGGGGCCATTTTTAACCGCTCCCAGATGGTCACACTTCTTACGACGGCCGCCGCGGTGCCATTGTTCTAACAATGTGCGACGGCCCGCGTCAGGATTTACGGATGCAGGACTCGTGCCGCTCCGGACCCGGTCAGGGGAACGGCTCTTCGGCCGGGCGCGTCACGGCCTCGGCGAGCGTCCACCCGCGCCCTTCCTCCCGGGCGGCGGCGTAGGCCGCGTCTCCCAGCGCGCGGCGCGCGACATCCGCGTCCGCGTCGAACCGGGCGCGGCTGGTCCCGGGCAGCGGGTTGACACGCACCTGGAGGGTGTCGAGGATCTGGTCCGACGCGCCGCGCAGGCGTGCCGCCCGCGCGTACCGCCCGCGCGAGACCGCCGTGCCCGCCAGGCCGCAGAGGGCCCAGACGATGCCGAGCGGGTTTTCGAGCCGCGCGGAGAGTGCCAGGTGCTCCCGGAAGGCCGCGTCCGCCTCCTCGATCTGCCCCTGCGCCCGGAGGATGAGCCCCCGCACGAAGAGGGCGTGGGCGAGCTCCCAGTTGTCCTCCAGCGCGCGCAGCAGTTCGACGTTCCGGTCGTTATACTCGAGCGCCGCGGCGGCCTCTCCCCGCAGGAGCAGGACCGTCGCCAGGGGTATCAGCGGACGGCAGAGCAGCCACGGGTCGCCGACCGCCTCCGCCAGCCGGAGGCTTTCCCTACCGTATTCCAGGGACCTATCGAACCTCTCCTCGTGATGACTGTACACGATGGAGAGTCCGAAGTAGGTGAATGCGGCAGCGGCGACGTCGCCCCGGCGCTCCGTCATCGGCAGGGCGGTGCGCAGGTGCTTCTCCGCCACCTCCGTCTCCCCGAGGAAGTAGGCCACCGTCGCGACGCCCTGATGCAGGGACGCGCGCAGGCCCTCGTCGCCGCCGTCCGCTGCCGCCGCCGCATCCCCGCCCCCCCCAGGGCCGGGCAGCGCGTCCAGCGCCCGCAGAAGGTAAACGTACCCCTCGCGGAAGTGGCTACGCCAGGTCCAGAACCAGGCCAGGGCGGCGGCGAGGCGCGCGGCGTCCCGCGCGGATCCGGGCCACGCCAGCGCGCGGTCCAGCGCGGCGCGCAAGTTCGGCAGTTCGCGCTCCAGCAGGCGCAGGACCCGCATCTGCTCCTCGCCGCGCAGCCCCGGCCCGGCCCCGGACGCGAGCGAGAGAAAATAGTCGCGATGCCGGGCGTACATGTCGGCCCGCAGCGGGGCGTCCTCGCTCAGACGCTCCGCGGCGAACTCGCGCAGCGTCTCCAGCATCCGGTAGCGCATCTCGCCGCCCGGCATCTCCTCTACCAGCACCAGCGACCTCTCGCGCAGCTCCGTCAGGAACTCCAGGGCGCGCGCCTCACCGGTCACCGCCTCCGCGGCCTCCAGCGTCCAACCGCCGTCGAACACGCCGAGGCGCAGGAAGAAGACGCGGACCTGTTCCGGGAGAAGCTGATAGCTCCAGTCCACCGCCGCCCGCAGCGTCGCGTGGCGGTCGGGGGCGTCGCGGCGGCGGGAGACCAGCAGGTCCAGACGCCGGTCCATGCGCTCCACCATCTGCGAGGGCGTCAGCATCGCCGACCAGGCGGCGGCCAGTTCCAGCGCCAGCGGTATTCCCTCGAGGCGTCGGCAGATGTCCGCGACGACCGCGGCGTTGCGCGAGGTTATCTTGAAGTCGGTGCGGGCCGCGCGCGCCCGGTCCGCGAACAGCCGGACGCTCGGGTAGTCTCCGATCCCCCCCGGGTCGTCCGAGACGGACGGCGGCGTCGCCAGCGGGGCGACGTGGAACTCCGCCTCCCCTTCGATCAGAAGCCGCTGGCGCGACGTGACGAGGATCGTGACCCCCGGAGCGCCTTCGAGGATCTCGCGTACCTGCGGCGCGCCCTCCTCCACGATCTGCTCGAAGTTATCCAGTACCAGCAGTGTCGGCGCGCCGCCACTGCCGTTGAGCGAATGCACGATCTGGTCGAGCGGCTGCGCCATGCCGACGCGCGGGATCGCGAGCGCGTCTGCGATGCTCTGGTGGACGCGCCCGCCCTCGCGCACGTCCGCCAGCGGCACGAACCACACGCCCCCGGGGAAGTCCGCGGCCGACCGGCGCGCGACCTCTACGGCGAGGCGGGTCTTTCCTGCGCCACCCGGCCCGCTCAGGGTCACCAGGCGCGACGCCGCGCCGTCCCCGGGGCGTAGCAGGGCGTGGAGCCCCCGTATCTCCTCGTCCCGGCCGAAAAATCGGGTCAGGGTCAGGGGTAGGCGCACCTGTGGCGGCGACGCCGCGGCAGTACTGGTAACGGCGGCAGTGACAGCGGCGTCGCCCTCCGGGTCCGGGAGTCGCCTTTCCCCGTCCGAGAGCGGCACGCCCGCCTCGCCCAGTCGGCGGGCCATCTCGTCGCGAGCGGAGTCCGCCTCCGGCCCGCGCCCCGCGGCGACCAGGAGTCGGATCAGCTCCCGATGCGGCTCCTCCCGCAGAGGGTCCGCGGCGACCGCCCGGCGCGCGGCCTCGAGCGCCGCGTCCCAGTCGCGATTCTGCTCGTGGTAGGCGACCAGGCGGCGCAGTGCGTCGCGGTACGACTCCTCCAGGCGCTCCCGCTCCGGCCCGACCCACGGCTCCGTCCGGCCCGGCAGGAGGGGGGCGTACAGGGCTACCGCCTCGGCGAGCCGCTCGGCTCGCTCCCGGGTGGCGCGTGCGCGCCCCGCCTCTTCCAGGAGCGCCTCGAAGCGCGCGACGTCCGTCGTGACCGCGTCCCGGTCCAGCCACACCTCCGAGTGTCCCCGCGTCGCCAGGACGGAGCCGTCGGCGTCCTCGCCCGGCCGCTCCAGCTCCTGCCGCAGCAGCGAGAGCGCCGTGCGCAGGTTCGCCCGGGCGGCGTTCTCTTCCGCGCCCGGCCACAACAGCGCGGTCAGGTCCGCGCGGGCGTGCGCGGCGGCGCGGTGGAGCGCGAGGTAGGCGAGCAACCCCGCCACCTTCTGCGATCGGAACTTCTCGACCCGCCGTCCCCCGCTGGCGCGCTCCGCCGCGAGGCCGCCCATGAGGCGCACGTACCAGCGCTGCCGCTGCCCGCCGTCCGGCGTCTCGCTCACGCCCGGTCCCCGGCCGCGAGGGCGGCGCAGAAGCGCGCGGTGTGCTTCGCCCCGAGCCGGAGGTCGGATATCCGCAGGTTCTCGTTGGGGGCGTGCGCCCGGCCGCCGGGGTAGCCGACCCCGCAGGTGACGACCGGCATGCGCAGTCCCTCGGCGAACGGGTAGATCGGCCCGGAGCCGCCCACGAGCGGGTAGACGGCGGGTTCCGCGCCGTAGACCTCGCGCGCAGTGCGCAGCGCGGTCTGCACCATCGGGTGCTCCGGGTCGACGCGCGCGGGCCGCTGCCCGCCCAGGTACCGCACTTCGATGTCGGCGAAGCCCTGTTCGTCGAGGTGCGCCCGCAGCGCGCGGTGCACCGCCTCCGGGTTTTGGTCGGGCACCAGGCGGAAGTCCAGCTTCGCCATCGCGCGGGCCGGGAGCACCGTCTTCGCGCCGTCGCCTTCGTAGCCCGCCGAAAGCCCGCAGACGGTGCAGGTGGGCTCGAAGACGGAGCGCCGCTGGAACTCCACCCCGGTCGCGTTGTCCAGGAAGGCCATCAGGCCGAACTCCTCGCGCAGGTACGACTCGGTCCGGGCCGGGAGCGCGGCGAGCAGTTCGCGGTCGACGTCGGTGGCGGGGCGCACGGAGTCGTAGTGGCCGGGGAGCAGGATGCGCTCGCCGCGCGTCTTCAGGGTGTTCAGCGCCCATACGAGCCGCCAGGCGGCGTTGGGGAAGATCGAGCCGCCGACGCCGCTGTGCGCGTCGTAGTTCAGGGTCTTCGCGTGCAGCTCGAAGTAGGCGATGCCGCGCAGCCCGCAGATGATCTCGGGCCTGCCCTCGTCGTCCACCCCGCCGAACTCCCAGACGCAGACGTCCGCGTTCAGCACGCTCGCGTTCTTCTCGATCCAGGCGGGCAGGTGGACGCTGGACACCTCCTCCTCGCCCTCGATCACGAACTTGACGTTGACCGGCAGCTTCCCGCCGTTCGCCGCCTTGAGCGCGTCGAGCGCCATCAGGCGGCAGGTGATGTGCCCCTTGTCGTCGGTGATGCCGCGCGCGTAGAGGAAGTCGCCGTCGCGGCGCATCGTCCAGGGGTCGGAGTCCCACAGGTCGTAGGGCTCGGCGGGCTGCACGTCGTAGTGGTTGTAAAAGAGGACGGTCGGGGCGTCCACGCCCGCGCTCCGGTCCTCGGCGAAGACGACCGGCGGGCCGCCGTCGGTCGGGACGAGCCGCGCCTCCAGCCCGCGCCTTGTCAGCAGCCCGGCGACCAGTTCGGCGCACTCGGCCATCGGCGCGTCGGGCCGGGCGGCGACGCTGGGCACCGCGACCATCCGCGCCAGTTCATCCAGCGCCCCGTTCAGGGCCGCGTCCACGCTCGCATCCAGTTCCATTTCCGCCTCCAGCGCGCGCGCCCGGGGAGAGTGACCCGGCGCGCGCAATACCCGTGGTATATTTCAGACGTCCACGCGACTTCCCACCACCCGCGCCCGTAACGAGAACATCATGCACCCGGCTGTTTTTCGGCTTCGGCGGCACGCGCTCACTTTCCTTCTCCCCGCACTGCTGCTCCTCGGCTCCGCGCTCGCGCTCGCCCCCGCCGCCCGCGCGCGGCAGGGCGGCGGCGGACGCGGCGGCTACCCCGCCGCCCGGGAGCGCTACGTCAACGACTACGCGGGGGTGCTCGCGCCCGACCAGGAGCGGGCGGTGCGCGCCACCCTGGCGGACCTGCGCCGGGCGCGAGGCATCGAGGCCACGGTTCTGACCGTCCGCTCGATCCGCGACTACTCCACGGGCGACCAGACCATGGAGTCGTTCGCCACCAACCTCTTCAACACGTGGGGCATCGGCGACCGCGACCGCGACGACGGCGTTCTCGTGCTGGTCGCGGTCAAAGACCGGAAGATGCGCGTGGAGGTCGGCGACGGGTACGGCAGGGCGTACGACGGGGCGATGCAGCGCGTGATCGACGCCGACTTCCTGCCCTTCTTCAAGCGGGACGAGTACGGGCGCGGCATCGTGAACGGCACGCGGGCGGTGGTGCGCGCCCTGCCTGCCACCTGGCCGCCCCCGACCACGGCGGCGAAGCCCGGCACGTCCCCGCCCGGGTCCGCCGGGACGGACGACGCCAGCCCGGAACCCCTGGTGCTGCCGGAAACGGAGGCCCCCCCGGCCGATTTCGCGATCGGCGATGCCCCGTACGAAGAAGACAGCCCGCTGCCGCTCGTGGGCGGCGCGGCGGGCGTGGCGACGGTCGGCGGCCTGGCCGGATACGGCGTCTACCGCTACCGGCGCTTCCGGCGGCGGCGCTGCCCGTCCTGCCGCACCGACATGGCGCGCCTGGTCGAGTACGCCGACGACGCGTTCCTGGACGAGGGGCAGCGCCGCGAGGAGGACCTGCGCTCGGTCGACTACGACATCTGGCAGTGCCCGTCCTGCGGCTTCCACCACCGGTACGGCTACAGCGCCTGGCTCAGCGCGTACCAGCGGTGCGACCGGTGCCGCTACCGGACTCTATCGGTAAACCAGCAGACGATCTCCGCGCCCACCCAGCATTCCACGGGCACCGCGAGGGTTACCAGTGACTGCCGCCACTGTCGCTACCACGGCGTGCGCCACGTCACCCTGCCGCGCCTTCCGAAGCCCAGCTCCGGCAGCAGTTCCTCCAGCAGGTTCGGGGGCGGCAGTTCGTCGGGCGGCGGCGCGAGCGGAAGCTGGTAGCGCGCGCACCCGTCGGCGCAGCAAGCCCTACCGCATAAGGAGACTCCATGCCGGAAGCCGAGAACGACGCTGGCCCCACGCCGCCGCCTCCCCTGCCCGCCCTCTCCCGCACGGGCGACGACGCCACACGCGCTCAGAACGACTGGTCGGGCGCGAAAGCGGCGGTCATGCCCTTCCCGGAGCTGCCCGCCGTGCGCGAGGTCGTCTTCAAGCTCCTGCCCGAGGACATCAGCGCCGGGCAGGCGTATCTGCTCGGCAACCCGCGGGGCAAGG
>DATLHN010000436.1:0-1744 GCA_035539875.1 Armatimonadaceae bacterium | reverse complement strand
GAGTAGCCTGCCCTCCGCCTACAATTCTCCCCCTCCCTCGCGGGCGAGGGAGGGGGAGAATTGTAGGCGGAGGGCAGGCTACTCCGCGGCGAGGGTCTGGATGTAGTTGATCTGGCCCTCGTGGTAGACCGTGTTCCAGTAGACGAGCATCACGAACTCGCCCAGCGTCCGGTCCATGCCGCCGGCGAAGGGCAGGGTCACGACGACCCCCAGCTTCTCCTCGGGCAGCGCCTCGATCGCCTGCGCGAACTCCTCGGACGCCGACTCCAGGACCGCGAACACCTTCTCCGGTGTGTCGTACTTTTCCCGAAACGCCGTGAACGCCGCCCGGTCCATCGCGGGCATGGCCTGCGTCTCGATGAGGATCTTCCCCATCCCGGCCATGCCCGCGACCTCCTGCATCTGGTCGAACGCGCTGCGGCCCTTGTCGAGCGGTCGCCAGGTCACCAGGTCCCCGAGTTCGCGCGCGGCCCGGGCCAGGGCCTCGGTAGAATGCCGGGTGATCTGCGCCAGCTCGTTCGTGCTCATCGTCATTGTTCGGTCGTATTGCCTTTCAGGTGCTTATCCAAGAATGCGTGAATGCGGCGCTGACGGTCCAGGCGAATGTCGGGCGGGCCGGTGCGCGAAAGGTTGTGGTTCGCCTCGGGGCCGTAGCGAAGGTAGGTCACGTCGCACTTGCCGATCCGCTTCAGCGCGGAATAGAACTGGTCCGCCTGCTCGATGGGACAGCGGAGGTCGCCCTCGCTGTGGATGAGCAGCAGCGGCGTCGTGACGTTCCCGGCGTAGGTGAGCGGGGAGTTGCGCAGGTATTCGGCCGGGTCGTCGGTCGCCGTGGCGTCGAAGTAGGCGCGGTCGTCCAGCATGGTGAAGTCGCAGGTGCCCGCCATCGAAACGAGGTTGTAGACGCCGCGCTCGGCGACCGCGGCCTTGAACCGGTGGCTGTGGCCGACGATCCAGCCGGTCAGGTAGCCGCCGTAGGAGCCGCCCGCGACGCCCAGTCGCGAGGGGTCGGCCCAGCCTTTCTCGATCGCGTAGTCCAGGCACGCCTCGCAGTCGGCCTGCGCGGGCGTGCCCCAGTCGCCGCGGATCGCGCCCGTCCACTCCTCCCCGTAGCCCTTGGAGCCGCGGGGGTTGGGGTAGACCACGACGTAGCCCGCCGCCGCGAGCGCCTGGTACTCGTGGAAGAGTGAGTGGGCGTACATGGCGTGCGGCCCGCCGTGGATGTAGAGAACGGTGGGCCGCGGGCCGGGATTCGCGGCGAAGTCGGGGGGAAGGACGGCGAAGCAGGGTACCCGCTGCCCGTCCGGCGCGTCCGCCTCGAACGACTGCGCGACGCCGAAATCCGTGGTCGTGAAAACGTCGTCGTTGACCCGGGTCAGACGGCGGAAGAACGCCGACCCGCTCGGGAGCAGGTAGAGGTCGCCGCCGTCGGCGGGCGTGGCGAGAAGCAGCACCTTATTCTCCGCCTTCGCGTCCGTCGTGAAGCCGAGCACCGCGTGAACGCCTTCGGTCAGCCGCGCCGGGGGAACCGTCTCGCCGCCCGCGGCGAGTCGGTAGAGATCGACGGCTCCGTGGTCGGAGGCGAGGGCGAGCACGGCGTCGTTGCCAGGCCGCCAGAACGGACCCGCCAGGCCGCCGCCCGCGACGTCGCCGATCGCGACGCTGCCGAAGGTAACGTCCCACCCGGGGCTCAGGTCGCGGGCTTCGCCGGTGCCGTCGGCGGGGACGACCCACACGTGATAGT
>DATLHN010000435.1:0-7607 GCA_035539875.1 Armatimonadaceae bacterium | reverse complement strand
GCGCTCGGGCCAGCGCAGGGCGGACAGGTGCCCGCCGAAGGCGCAGCCGGTGTCGATATTGATCGTGTGGTTCAGCCACTGCGGGGGCGCGGCGACCGGGGTGTGGCCGTAGACGACCGCCGCGCGGCCCCGGTAGTCCCGCGTCCAGTCGAGGCGCACCGGCAGGCCGAGCGGGTCGGTCTCGCCGGTCGTCTCGCCGTAGAGGGCGAAGTCCCGGACGCGTGCCGAGGCGCGCCCGACCATCTCCTCCTTCATCCCCGCGTGCGCGGCCACGAGGTCGCCGCCGTCGAGCCACAGGTGCGAGACGAGGCCGTCCGCGAAGGCGGCGAAACGCTGCTTGAAGGCGTCCCGCTCCGCCTCCGGGAGCGACTCGATCTGGGCCAGCGACTCGGCGAGGCCGTGGGCGACGGTGACGTTGCGGCCGGAAAGGGCGCGCTTGAGCTTGTCGTCGTGGTTGCCCGGGACGCAGAAGGCCGCGCCCGCCTCCACGGCATCCATAACCAGCGTCGCCGCCTCCACCACCTTCGGGCCGCGGTCCACGAGGTCGCCGAGGAAGACGAGCCGCCGACCCTCCGGGTGTCGGTAAACGCCAACCGGGTCGGGCGCGTAGCCGAGGGCGGCGAGCAGGTCGAGCAACTCGTCGTAACAGCCGTGGATGTCGCCGATGAGGTCGAACGGGCCGCGCTCGGCGCGCTTATCGGTCCAGAGGGGGACGCGGGCGAACGTCGCCGCCGCGACCTCCTCCTCGCCGCGCAGGTGCCACGCGTGGAGGAACCCCTCGCGGCGCAGGTTCTTGAGGCTGCGGCGCAGGTCGCGGGCGTGGCGCTCGACCACGTGCCTGCCGAAGCTGCGGTCGGGGCGGGCGGCGTTACGCGCCAGGCAGACCTTCTCCGGCACGTCGAGCACGACGGCGACCGGGACGGCGTGGTAGCGGCGGGCCAACTCTACCAGCGGCTTGCGCGCGCCCTCCTGGACGTTGGTCGCGTCCACCACCACGAGCTTGCGGCGGCGCAGGCGGATGGCGGCGAGGTGGTGCAGGGCGTCGAAGGCGTCCGCCGTGGCGTCCTGCGACGTCTCGTCGTCGCTCACCAGCGCGCGGAAGTGGTCCGAGGAGAGGACTTCGGTGGGAAGGAAATGGGCGCGGGCGAAGGTGCTCTTGCCGCTTCCCGACGCGCCGATGAGCGCGACCAGCGCGAAGTCCGGGAGTTCGATGTGCATGTGATCTGTCCTGCGTATGTGACTGAGGGTGCGACGGCAGGGGCGGGCCTCCCCGCCACCACCGCCGCCGCACCCTCATTATCGCAGGACCATGGCACCTGTGAAAGGAAACAAGGCGCGCGCCGCGCGTGCTCAGTCCGCGCTGGACTGGAAGCAGCGCTCGACCGCGTGGCCGAGGGGCGTCTCCCAGAAGAGCTTGGGGATCTCCGTGCCCCGCGACTGGGGGTGCGAGAAAAGAATGTCGCAGAGGTTGCGGGCAGCCTGCTGCGCGGCCCGGGGCGATATGTCCTCCGCGCCGCACGCCTTCGCCAGGACGCAGGAGACGTCCCCCAGGACGGCCTGGCGGGCCGCCCGCAGCCGGTCGCCGTCAAAAGTCGCTTCCGAATTCGCTTCCAGTTCCATCGTTGCCTGCATGACGCGCACCCTCTTTTTTTCCTCTTCCCCGTGGGACTGCTGTCGAATAGTTTGTGCCGCGCGTTCGCCTGCTCTGGTATATATTTTTTCACCGGAACGCATATCCCGGCAATGATACAATCGGCGCGTGGAAACGGGGCGGATTTCCGGGCTGACGCGCGAGGACCTGGACCTCGACGCGACCCTCTCCAGCGGGCAGGTCTTCCGGTGGGACCGCGACGCCGACGGCGTCTGGCGTGGCGTCATCGAGCGGGGGCGGCGCGTGCGCCTCGCGCAGGCGCGCGACGACGGCGCACTTTATTTCGAGGCCGAAGGCCCGGACGCCGAGACCGCCGTCCGGCGCTTCCTGCGCCTCGGGGATGTGGACCTCCCCGCGCGGGCGGACGCGTGGTCGCGGGCGGATCCGCACTTCGCGGAGGCGTGGTCGGAGCAGCCGGGCGTGCGCCTGCTGCGCCAGGACCCGGAGGAGTGCTTCTTCTCGTTCCTGTGCGCCTCGGTCGCGCCCATCGCGCGCATCTCCGGGATGCTGCGCGCCGTGGCCGCCGAGTACGGCGGCGAGTCCGCGTCCTTCCCCGACGCCGAGCGCCTTTCCGCCGCGGAGGAGTCCCGGTTGCGCGCGCTGGGACTGGGCTTCCGCGCCCGCCGCGTCGCGCTCGCGGCCCGGCGCATCGTCGCCGAGGAGATCGACCTTCGCGCGCTGCGCGCCGCCCCGCCCGCCGACGCGAAGGCCGCCCTGATGCGCTTCGAGGGGGTGGGGGAGAAGATCGCGGACTGCGTGCGCCTCTTCTCGATGGACCACGACGACGCCGTGCCGGTGGACACGCACATCTGGCGGATGGCCCGAGCGCGCTACGCGCCGGAGCTGGCGGGCCGCTCGCTCACGCCCGCCGCCTACGCCCGGGTGGTCGAGGCGTTCCACGACCGGTTCGGCCCGGACGCCGGGTGGGCGCAGCAGATACTCTTCTACCGCGCCGCCGTCGCGCCGGGGCAGGCGGCGCGACGGCGGCGTGAGGCGGCTTCCTCCTCAGGCAGGGGACAGTAGCGGGCTCATCTGCCGGTAGGACGGGGGGCTTCCGTCTGGGGCTCGGTCCTCGCCTCGTCCCGCCCCGCTACCTTAACTTCGTCGCCCGCTATCGCGTTGTACGCGAGGCCCCCGAGGATGCCGCCTATGATGGGGGCGATCCAGAACAGCCAGAGCTGCGCGAGCGCCCAGCCGCCGACGAACAGTGCGGGTCCGGTGCTCCGCGCCGGGTTGACCGAGAGGTTCGTCACCGGGATGCCGATCAGGTGGATGAGGGTGAGGCTCAGGCCGATCGCGAGGGGAGCGAACCCCGCGGGCGCGCGCTTGTCCGTGGAGCCCATGATGATGAGCAGGAAGAAGAAAGTCAGTACCACCTCGGCCACGAAGGCGGCGATCATGCCGTACTTGCCCGGCGAGTGGTCACCGTAGCCGTTGGCGGCGAACCCGCTGTCCACTGCCGAGAAGCCCGTCTGACCGCTGGCGATGAGGTAAAGGACGCCCGCTCCGACGGCCGCCCCCACGACCTGGGCGATCACGTAGGGAATGACCTCGGAGGACGGGAAGCGCCTGCCCGCCACCAGCCCGAGGGTCACCGCCGGGTTGAAGTGCCCGCCGGAGATGTGGCCGACCGCGTACGCCATCGTGAGTACGGTGAGGCCGAAGGCGAGCGAGACTCCGAGGAGGCCGATGCCGAGGTTGACGTTGGCGTTGTCGCCCGCGAGGAACTTTGCGGCGAGCACGGCGCTGCCGCAGCCGCCGAACACCAGCCACATCGTGCCGAAGAACTCCGCCGCAAGCCGCTTGCCGAGGGGCATGACCTACCTCCTGTCTGCGAGGACGATCCCGGGGATATTCCCGGTGACATCACGACACCGTTCCAAGGCTGATGGAGGAGTTTAGCATATTTGTATCCCGCAACGGATCACTCCAGTGGTTCGCAGTCCGGTCTGACCGCGGGTTGACGAAAGCGGATGCGTGCCGCATGATAACGGGGGAGAACTGCTAAACCTATGGCCCTCGGAGTCGGAATCGTCGGTCTGCCGAACGTCGGCAAGTCGACCCTCTTTAACGCGATCACCAAGGCGGGCGCGCTCGCCGCGAACTACCCGTTCGCCACCATCGACAAGAACGTCGGCGTCGTCACACTGCCCGACGAGCGCCTGGTCGCGCTACAGAAGCTGTTCACGAAGGGCGACCGCGTCCCGCCGCTCGTCCCCACGGCGGTCGAGTTCGTGGACATCGCCGGCCTGGTGCGGGGCGCGCACAAGGGCGAGGGTCTCGGAAACCAGTTCCTGAGCAACATCCGCGAGGTGGCGGCCATCGCGCACGTGGTCCGCTGTTTCGAGGACGAAAACATCGTCCACGTCGAGGGGCGCGTGGACCCGCTGGGCGACCTCCAGACCATCGACACGGAGCTCGCGCTGGCCGACCTCCAGACCCTGGAGAAGCGTCTTGAGCGGCTGCGCAAGACCGCGAAGACGAACAAGGAAGACAAGGAGCTGTTCGACATCGGCGAACCGCTCTACGCTCACCTCGGCGAGGGGAAGCCCGCGCGCACCTTCACCGCAGTGGGGGAGCCCGAGCAGCGCGCGAAGGCGTACCGTAACTTCGGCCTGCTGACCGGCAAGCCCGTCATCTACGTCGCCAACGTCGCCGAGTCCGACCTGCCCGAGGGCGAGGGCAGCCCGCTGGTCGCCGCGGTGCGCGACTACGCGAAGGGCGAGGGGGCCGAGATGGTCGTCGTCTCCGCGCGCATCGAGTCGGAACTGGCCGACCTGCCGGAAGCGGAGGCGCAGGAGTACCTGGAGAGCATGGGCCTTTCCGAGCCGGGCCTGAACCGCCTGGTGCGCGTCGCCTACCGCATGCTCGGCCTGCGCACCTTCCTGACCGCGGGCGAGAAGGAGGTCCGCGCCTGGACCATCCGCGCGGGCGACCGGGCCCCGCAGGCGGCGGGCGTCATCCACACCGACCTGGAGCGCGGCTTCATCCGCGCCGAGGTCGTGGACTGGGACAAACTGGTGGAGGCAGGCTCCTGGGCCGCCGCGAAGGAGCGCGCCTGGATGCGCCTCGAGGGTAAGGATTACGTGGTGCAGGACGGCGACGTCGTGAACATCCTGCACCAGGGGTGACGTGACCGGGGTGAAATGAAATGAGCCGTCCTCGCCGTGGCGTGATGAGGGGTGTCGCGGTGTTCGCCCTCGCCGCCCTCGCCGCGCTCGCGCCCGGGTCGGCGAGGGCGGCGGTACACGCGCGCGAAGCGCGGCGGCAGCAGGCCGCGCCGCCCGCTGCGGGGCGGTACGTACGCGAGATCATCGCGCGCGGCGGGGCTCGCGGCAAGGGTCATGACTGGCTGATCCTCAACCCGGACTTCACGGTCCACCGAGTTGTCGACGCGCGCCCGGGCAGCGACCCGGCCGTCGAGTTCGGGCGCTGGGGCGTCCGGGGC
The DNA here is from genome assembly GCA_035539875.1 of Armatimonadaceae bacterium. GTDB lineage: Bacteria > Armatimonadota > Armatimonadia > Armatimonadales > Armatimonadaceae > CALEKU01. The sequence continues at coordinate 2,508 of DATLHN010000435.1, read as the reverse complement.
GCGGGGATAGCCGTCACCCTCTCACACCGGGACGGCGCGCGCCTGCCGGAACCGGAGCGGATGGTCTTTGCCGCACACTCGCCGGACGCGGCGGACGGACGGCTCCGTGCGACGGCCCCCGGCGGCGGCACGGCCGCCCTCGTCTACTGTCGTGCCCCCGCGCCGGAGGTGGGAGAGCGGGTAGAAGCCCTGGTTACGCACGCGTCCGACGGGGACGAGGCGCGTGTAGCCGAAAGCATCGGTGCCGGCGTGCCCATCGATGCTAAGAATCAACGCGGGTGGACTCCGCTGATCGCCGCCGCCCGCAGCGGCGAGGGGGACATGGTGCGCTTCCTCGCGCGCAAGGGGGCGAATCCTAACGCCGCGTCGCCCAGCGGGTACACGCCGCTCATGGCCGCCGTCGAGTTCGGGGACGCGGCGATCGTCTCCTACCTCCTTTCCCGGCAGGCGAACCCGAACGCCGCCGCGTCCGGCGGCGGCACCGCGCTGATGATCGCCGCCGCGAACAAGTTCGGCGACGAGGAAAACAACCTCGCGATCGCGAGGACCCTGGTCCGCGCCGGGGCGAACGTCCGCGCCGCGGCGAAGCCAACGGGCGGAAGCGCCGGCGCCGTCACCGCCCTATCCCTCGCGACCGAGCGCAAGGCCCGCCGCATCGCCGCCTACCTGCGGTCCGTCGGGGCGAAGTAGACGGACGACTGTGCCCACCACCGGACCGCACGATGAAGGTCAGCACGGCACCGGGGAACCGAAACAGGCGGCGTGCATTCCAGTACAGCCATCAGGAGGACACATGCACCGACGTTTCGCCGCCTTGCTCTGCGTTCCGCTGGCTCTCACCGCCGCAGGGTGCAGCAGTGGCGGCACGCAGCCCCTCCCCCCGGACGCCGAGATCGCGGGCCAGCCGCGACCTGTCACCGAACGGTTCGCCGTTTCCACGGATCGGAACTACCGTTACGGTCTGGCGTTCGCGCCCGATCCGGACCGGCCGGTCGAGGTGCGTTATGGGGATTTACTTCTTGCCGAGGGTACGGACTACTCCCTGGATCTCCGACGGCGTGAGCTTCGCCTGCTGCGCGCCCTTCCCCCGGACTCCGCGAGTTCCGCCACCCCGTCCCTTTCCGTGGTCTATCGGCCCCGGTACGTACTCGCTCCGTAAGCAGGCCGCGCGCTCCCGGTCGGTATTGGCACGGAAGGTGTGCAAGTGGTAGATTCAGGGGTGCCGGGGGTGGCCGTACGCCGCCCCGGAAACGATGGGGGAATCGGAGAAGGGACCGAGTGGACATCTACCTCTACAACACGCTTTCGCGCACCAAAGAGAAGTTCGAGCCGCTGACGCCCGGCAAGATCGGGATGTACACGTGTGGGCCGACGGTCTACAACTACGCCCACATCGGCAACCTCCGGACCTTCCTGTTCGAGGACCTGCTCGCGCGCACCCTGCGCTTCAACGGCTACGAGGTCACCCACGTCATGAACGTCACCGACGTGGGCCACCAGACCTCGGACGCCGACGCGGGCGAGGACAAGATGCAGGTCGCCGCCGAGCGCGAGCACAAGTCGCCGTACGAGATCGCCCGCTTTTACGAGGAGGCGTTCGTGCGCGACCTGGAGCGGCTCGGAATCCGCAGGCCGAACGTGCTGCCGCGCGCCACCGAGCACGTCGAGCAGATGATCCGGCTCAACCGGACGCTGGAGGAGAAGGGCTACACCTACACCACGAGAGAGGGCCTGTACTTCGACACCAGCAAGGTGCCGGACTACGGCAAGCTCGCCCGCCTGCGCCTCGACGAGCAGAAGCAGGCCGCGCGCGACGACGTGAACGTGGACCCGGAGAAGCGCCACCCCGCCGACTTCGTCCTCTGGTTCGCCAACAAGCCCAACCACGTCATGAAGTGGGAATCCCCGTGGGGCGTCGGCTACCCCGGTTGGCACATCGAGTGCTCCGCGATGAGCATGGAGTACCTCGGGGAGACGTTCGACATTCACTGCGGCGGCAACGACCACATCCCGGTCCACAACACCAACGAGATCGCCCAGAGCGAGTCCGCCACCGGCAAGCCGTTCGCCCGCTACTGGATGCACTCCGCGTTCCTGGTCATGGCGCAGGGCAAGATGAGCAAGTCGAAGGGCGGTTTCATCACCGTCCAGACCCTCATCGACAGCGGCTACGACCCGCTGGCCTACCGCTACCTGTGCCTCCAGACGCACTACCGATCGGAACTCGTGCTAGCCTGGGAGTGGGAGAACGACGATCCCGCGACGGGCAGGGGGCGCGCGGAGTCGCTCGACTCCGCGCAGACGGGCCTCAAGCGCCTCTACGAGCGCATCACCCGCACCGAGGACGAGCCGCTCAAGAGCGAGGAGGCGTTCCGGTCGGCCCACGACGAGGTGCTCTCCGCCCTCAACGACGACCTGAACGTCCCCAAGGCGGTCGCGACCCTGCACACCTACGCCTCGCCGCGCCTCTGGAAGGCGTTCGACCCGGTCCTCGCGCTCGACTTCGAG
>DATLHN010000434.1:0-13176 GCA_035539875.1 Armatimonadaceae bacterium | reverse complement strand
CACGAGGTTGACGCCCGCGATGAGCGCGTCGAGCACGTCCGCGCCCCCGCCGGTCATCATCGCGAACGCCTTCTCGACGCAGGTCTGCGTCCCGCCGTTCTTGTGGACGTGCCCGTTCTCCGACGCGATGACGACGGGCTTTGCCGCGCCCTGCCGCAGAATGGTTGGTACGGGGTACGGGGAAGTGGCGGCCTCGGCGGGTTTTGGCAGGGCGGACGACAGCCCCGCCGCGCCCCCGAGGGCGAGCAGTTCGCGGCGCTTGAGGTTCCGGCGCATGGGTTCTCCGATCCGAAGGGATGCGCCCCGTTTCTCCCCACGCCCGCCTGATTCCTGCCCGTGTCTTCGCGCAAGCCGAAGGCAGCCGGCGGTGGCTTCGCGCCGCAGGACGCGAGGGCAGGGTCGGTGAATCTGACGCGCGGAACCGCTGGGGTGCGACAGCGACGTTCCGGCACCTTCCCTCAACCCGTAAAGCCGCTCGCGAAAGGTTCTGCTCGTGGCTGATATCAGCGTCCTCTGTGTGCTGGGCGAAGAGGAGTTTTATCCCGTGATCGGTTGGGACGAGTGGTTCCCGTCCGGAGTTCCGGTCCGAGAGCGTCGGCTGGTCTGCGCGCTGGGCAGCGTCTTCCAGTACGACGACTCGGGCAAGACCCGTCGCATAACCGGATGGCGCGAGGCTTTGGAAGGGTACCGGTTGATGACGGACAACCTGCTGACGTTCGACTACCTGGTCGGTTTCATCGAGAAGCCGACCGATGCTCTTGCGGGTTTCTATGCCTGCTCGGGCATCACGACTCGGAGCAGTGCCGATTATCATCCTCCGGACGGCAGGGACGGCTTCCTGAAGAAGAGCGATCGGTACTCCTACTTCTGCTACTCCTCGCTCACGCCATATGGGGGACTACTATACGGGTTCGACCCCGAAGGCGAGCCGCATAGGTTTCAACTCTCCTGGTTCAAGGCGGACGACGACAGCGAGATCGAGCGCCTGCTATTCAAGATGCACCGGGCATACACCGAGGGAGATGCCGAGTACCTGTTTCCACTGTCGCCCTCGCCTCTGGAAAACTCGATAGAACTCCTCGTCCTCGATAGCGAGTGCGATTTTATATACGTCTTCGCTGGCTCCACGTATCAGGCCGCGATATTGGAGGCGATTGCCGGGCAGGAACCTGGAGCAGTCATCTTCGCAAGGCCGCAGGGCGGCAGCGTGGTAGATTGGGTCGAGTCCGGCGCGAACCCGGAATCGCTGGTTCTGGTGGCCCCGCCGGTCTGACGGCGTCGGCGTTTCGGGTAGCGGTGATGGCCGACCCGCCGCACGCTTCCTAATACTCATACGCCTCGTCCTCCGGAATGACGCTGGGCTGCCACCCGGCTACGTCTCTGGAATTCACCCAGCCTCCTCTCTGTTCGGCGGGTCATCACGGGCCGTTACCGTACGTACACCGAAACACTGTTGCGGCTGTCGGCGGTGAACGGTTCGCGATTCCATCCTCCCCACCGCTCCTGCAGCCGCAGACCCGCGATGCGCGCCATCATGTCGAGTTCCGAGGGCCACGCGTAGCGGGTGACGACGGGATTAAGCGTTACGCCCGCACCGGAAAGCGTCACGTGGCTCTCTTCCAGCAGTTGCGTCACCGGGTCAAACCGGGCGACATCCAGACGCACCTGGTCGACCTCGACCGCTTCGGCCGCGACGTACTGGTTATCTCGCAGGCGGTAGAACTCTGCCGGCGTCCCACCCTCCACGACAAAGAATCCGCCCTCTTCCAGGTGGTCGGCGACGTTGACGAAGCAGCGCACCTGCTCCTCCTGGGTCAACAGGTTGAACAGGGTGTTGAACACGACGTAGATCAGGCGATAGGGACCCGAAACCGCCACGTCGGCGAAGTTGCCGACGTGGACCGGGATGCGCTCGCCGCCGGGCTTGTCGCGGAGCCGGGCGACCATAGCGGGCGAAAGATCGATGCCCTCTACCGGCACTCCCCGCGCCGCCAGAGGCAGCGCGATCCGCCCGGTGCCGATGGCCAGCTCCAGCGTCCTCCCGCCCTGCGCCAACTGTTCCAGGAACGCGACGGTGAACGCCTCATCGCCTCGCCGCGCGAGTTCGTCGTAAGAAGCGGCGACCGTTTCGTCGAAGCTCTTTTCGGGCTGGTAATCCTTCACGGGCCTCTCCTTATGTAGGACGGGGTCAGCGTTTCGGGTAGCGGTAGTGGCCGGTGAGGGGCCAGGCGAGCAGGACATCCTCCTCGGCGCAGACGCCGAGGTTGTGCAGGACCAGGGGGACGCCGCGCCCGCTCGTCCGGTCGGAGACGATGCCGGTGTGGTCCAGGTTGCTCGGGAGTTTCCAGGTGACGACGTCGCCGGGGAGGAACGTCGTCTTAGTGCGGGCGTCGTAGCGGGCGGGCAGGACGAGGCCGTGCCGCTCGAAGAAGCGCTGCTGGTTCGGGACGCGCCGGTGGTCGATGTTTTTGTCCGGGCCGCGCAGGCCCCACTTCTGCGGGTACCGGCGGAAGGCGCGGCGCATGTCCTCGTGGATCAGCCGCTGGAGGTCGTGGCCCGCCGCCCGCAGGGCGCGGACGACCACGTCGGTGCAGACTCCCTTGTCGCGCGGAAGGTCGCCGCCCGGGTAGGCGATGGCGAAGTACCCGACGGTGTAGCGCGTGCCGATCTGCGCCCGCGCCCCGGCGACGATCTTCGCGGCGGTGGGGTGGAGCGGCGCGCGGGGCATGGCGTCAGTTGCCTTTCCCGGCGCTCTTCGCCGCGCCGCCGACCGCGACGCGGCCCGTGCCGCCGTCCGCTTCCTTCTCGGCGACGCGAAGGCCGCCCGCGGGGTCGTCGGAGACGACGAGCGTCCTGCCGTCGGTCAGCATGACCTCGGCGGAGGCCGGGCCGGTAGCCGTGACGCTCGTGACCGGGTTCGTCTCGCCGACGTTCAGGGGGATGAGCAGGGTCAGGAACCGCTGCGGCCCCGCGCCGGAGCGGGTGTGGAGGACGCTGGTGGCGGGGCGGCGCTGCGGGTCCTCGTCCTTGCGGACGTGCCAGCCGAGCACCTCCGGCTCCTCCTGCGGACCCGCCGCGCGCACCTCCAGCCCTTCCGCGAGCAGCGGGACGACGGCGAGGTTGGGCTTGCCGGCGTCGCCGGTCGTCGCGGACTTCGTCGCCGGGTCCACGGCGGTCCGCGTCGAGTCGAGGTGCCAGCGCGCCTGGTAGGTGTGGGCGGCCCCGTCGGCGGGGGTCAGCAGGTCCGAGACGAGGAACAGGTCGGGCTTCGCGTAGAGGACGCGCCGGGAGTGGGTCGCGATGCGGGCGTCCTCCGCGCCGTAGCCGTCGGCGTAGACGCCCTGCGCGAAGTCGTGCTTCGGGCCGCTCTCCCACCCGGCGTCGATCGGGGCCTTCGCGACGTTGGCCGCGCGGTCCCGGGTCTGCCGCCGCTGCGGCTTGCCGTCCACGAGGACGGTGTTGTGGCCGAACGTGTCCACGCCGAAGCTGCGCCACTTGCTGCTCTCGTAGGACCCGCCGCCGCTGTCGAAGAGGACTTCGCGCCCGTAGGCCCAGACGACCAGGTTTAGCTTGTCCTGGTGGACGTGGCCGTAGCCGAGCGGCCCGGCGTCCAGTACGGCGTAGTTGGCGTCGGGCCCCCAGCCGGAGCGCATGACGAAGAAGCCCGCCCAGTCGAAGGGGTGCGAGGTGGCAGCGGGGGGCTTGCCCTCCTTGCCCCCGGTCGCCACCCAGCGGAAGTCGTCCCGCCGGGGGAACAGCGCGGACGCGCTCTGCATGCGGCGCACCATGTCGCCCGGCCAGGAGTCGTTGAAGCGCGGCAGGTTGCGGTCGGGCGTCATCAGGAGCAGGTTGAAGGCGAGGGCGCGTTCCAGTTCGGAGAGGTAGCCCGGGGGGAGTTCGGAAACCCGGCCCACCTGCTGCGCTATCGAGTAGATCTTCAGGCAGTTGTCCAGGGCGACGTTGTGATAGCCCGGCGACAGCTCGATCTGCGCGCCGTCGGGCAGGAACTGGCCCTTCGCCTCCGCGTAGAGCTTGTCCGCCGCGAAGTCGCGCCACGCCTTCGCCTCGGCGAACTCCGGGAAGAGCGCGCCGACGTTGTAGAGGCCGGACATCTCCATGGTCAGCCAGTTGCCGGTCGTGGCGTTCGCCTTGAGGTAGCGGGCGTGGGCGACGCTCACCTTGAGGTAGGTGATGATGTCGTCGTCGGTAACGGTCGGGGAGAGCAGGAACGCGCTGAACGCGGCGGGCCAGACGCCGCTCATGCGGATGCCGCACTCGATCGTGCGCCAGGCCGAGTTCGTCGCGTTGCGGACCTTCGCCGGGGGCGGGCACTGCGCGGCCCACTTCCGGAGCTGCTTCACCCAGAGCGCTGCGTACTTCTCGTCGCCCGTGGCCTGGTAGGCGCGGGCGAGGTCGCCCCACCAGCCCATGCGATTGAGCTGCCACTGCCACTCGTTGTTGTCCGGGAGGTCCGGGCGCGCGACGGTCAGGTTGTAGAACCAGTCGACGTCGCCACCGGGGAAGGTGTGCGGGTAGGTGACGACGGTGACGGTGCCGCTCAGGGCCGCCTCCGCCTTCCGCGGGTCCCACGAGACCGTGCCGCGGTCCTCGACGCGGGGCGGCGTCGGCCACGGGACGCCGGTGCGCGCGCGGTAGTAGTCCGCGAGCCGCTTCTTCGCCGCGTCCAGGTCGCCGGAGGCGGCGGCCCGCTTTGCCTCGGCCACCGCCCCCGGCGCGTCGGCGGCGAGCGCGGCGTACAGGGCGGCGTCGCTCAGGGCGTACGGCGAGGGGGCAGCGGCGGCGGCGGCCTGTTGTCCTGCCGGTTCGGCGGCGGAAGCGCCGCCGGGGACGAGCGCGGCGGCGAGCGCGGCGGCGGCGACGCCGCGGCAGCGGAACAGCATCATCGCGGGACCTTTCGGGTGTCGTCAGGCGGGTGCTTGACAGGGTGACGTAGCACCAGTATACTCCAACGAATTTAACCGCTTCACCCCGCGCCACCAATAGGCGGGGGCTTCGCGCGACACGGGCAGGGGCGGAGGACCGGGAATGCCGACCATCAAGGACGTGGCCGACGCGTGTGGGGTGTCCGCCGCGACGGTCTCCTACGTGCTCAACAACCGCGGGGCGATCAGCCCGCACACGCGCGAGCGCATCCTGGCCGCCGCGAAAGAGCTCGGCTACCACCCGAACGCCACGGCGCGCGGGCTTGCGCGGCGGCGCATGAACACGCTCGGCGTCCTGTTCGCCGGTCCGCACTTCGCCGTCCTCCTCAGCCACTACATGGCCGCGATCCTCCAGGGCATCCTGGACGGGGCGGCCGAGGCCGGGTACAACGTCACGCTCTTCACGCACCCCTGGGAGGGGACCGCGAACTCCGCCGCCCAGCTCGACGACGGGCGCACCGACGGCATCCTTGGGGTCGCGTCGGACATAGACTCCGACCTGATCGGCGCCACGACCGCGATGCGCCGGCCGCTCGTGCTGATCTCGTCGCCCTACGGCGACCTGCCCGCGACGTTCGTCTACGGCGACGACCGGATGGGCGCGCGCCAGGCGACGGAGCACCTGCTGGACCTGGGGCACACGCGCGTCGCGCACCTGATGGGGCCGGAGAACCGGTCGAGCGTGCCGCCCCGCCGCGACGCGTTCCTGGAGACGATGGCGGGGCGCGGTCTTTCCGTGCCCCCGGAGTACCTGGCGTATGGCGACTACGGCGGGGGGCTGGCGTACCAGCAGACGCTCCGCCTGCTCGCCCTCCCGCAGCCGCCGACGGCGATCTTCGCGGGCAACGACTACATCGCCGCGGGCGTGCTGCGGGCCGCGAACGAGCGCGGCGTCGCCGTGCCGGAGCGGCTCTCGGTGGTCGGTTACGACGACACTCTGGTTACGACGCTCACCACGCCGTCGCTCACGTCGGTCCACCAGCCGCTGCGCGAGATTGGGCGCGTCGCGGCCCGCCTGCTCGTCGCGCGCCTGGAGGGGGAGCGGGATGGTAAGGAGGACGTCACGCCCCGCCCGCACCTGCTGGACACGCACCTCGCCGTACGCGGCAGTACCGCGCCGCCCGCGCCGTAACGGCCGCCGGACCCCACGGCGCGCCGCGATGTTGTTGATTGCGCAACTACGCGGTGGTACTATTTACCGGGGGAATACCAATGGCGGTTATCGACGAACGGACGAAACCCGCGCAGGACGGCGCGGCTGCGGCGGAACCCGGGCGCGGGGAACTGAGCCGGAAGCAGCGGCAGGCGTGGGCGGCGCTCTTCGAGGCGCACGGGCTGGTGCTGCGGCGCATCGACGCCGACCTGGAGCGGGAGGGCATCGGCTCGCTGGCCGAATACGACGTACTCTACGTCCTCTACCAGTCGCCGGAGCGGCGTCTGCGCCTGGCGGAACTGGCGGACCAGGTCCTGATCTCGCGCAGCGGGCTGACGCGCCTAGTGGACCGGCTGGAGGCGCGCGGCTTTCTGCGGCGGGAGTCCTGCCCCGAGGACCGGCGCGGCTCCTACGCGGTCGTCACCGACGCCGGGGTGGAGGAACTTCGCCGCATCTGGGCGTTCTACGCGCGCGGCGTCGCCGACTACTTCATGCGCCACCTCGACGCCCAGGAGACGGACATGGTCGCGCGCGTCTTCGGGAAGGTGCGCGACGCGCTCCGGGAGGAGAAGGCGAAGGCTTAGCCCGCACCGTCACCAAGGCTGTTCCCCTCGGTCGCGGTTTCTGTTACAATGGCGGCATCCAACACGGCCCCGCGCCCGCCCGGGCGAAGAGGGGCCGACCACGAGGGGTTCCTATGACGGATCGCGTGCGCCTGCGCGTGCTGCTCTCGGCGATGATGTTCCTCCAGTACGCCGCCTGGGGAGCATGGACGCCGGTTCTCGGAGCGACGCTGACCAATCGCCTGAACGCGAGCGGGGTGGAGGTCGGGTCGGTCTACGGCGTTTTGTGGCTGGCGTGTATCATCACGCCGTTCATCGGCGGGCAGATCGTGGACCGGCTCCTGCCGGGGCAGATCTACCTGGCGATCTCGGGGGCCGTCTGCGCCATCTCGGCGTGGATGATGTCCACGCAGCCGCAGTTCGGCGGCATCCTGCTCTGGATGTGGATATGGTCGCTGGCGTTCGCGCCGACGCTCGGCATCACCAACGCGATCGCGTTTCACCACCTGAGCAAGGAGGGCAAGCCGGAGGTCGAGCAGGAGCGGGACTTCGCGGTCATCCGCACCGCGGGCACGATCGGCTGGATCGTCGCGGCGTTCATCCTCACCTACTACCTGACGACCCGCCCGGACCTGCCCAAGGGCCAGTGGGCACCGTTCGAGGAAATGCAGGTCTCCGCCGCCTTCGCCGCGATCCTCGCGGTGGTTTCGTTCTTCCTGCCGCACACCCCGCCGTCGAAGGAGAAGACGGACCCGTGGGCCTTCACCAAGGCGTTCGCCCTGTTCAAGACCGTGCCGGGCTTCGCGGTCTTCATGCTGATCTCCTTCGTGGTCTCCACCGAATTCCAGTTCTTCTACGTCCTGTCCGCGCCGTTCCTCCAGGACATCGGCGTCCCGACCGACTGGCTGTCGTCCACCAAGAGCATCAGTCAGGTCGCCGAGATCGTCTCGATGGCCGTCCTGCTGCCCCTCTCTCTGAAGTACCTCGGGATGCGCTGGACGCTCGTGCTGGGCACGCTCGCCTGGCCCCTGCGCTACGTCATCTTCGCCATCGGCCAGCCGCTCTGGCTCGTCGTCCTCTCCCTGATGTTCCACGGCATCGGCTTCGCGTTCGTGTTCGTTACGTCGTACCTGTACGTGGACCGCGTCGCGCCGAAGGACATCCGGGGAAGCGCGCAGAACCTGCTGACCCTGGTGACGCTCGGCCTCGGCAACTGGCTCGGCACGATCTTCTGCGGGTGGCTCAAGGACCACTACACGAAGTTCGTGCCCGACCCGGCGAACCCCGGCAAGCTAATCCCCGCAGCGGAGAACGCCGTCGCCTGGTCGAGCGTCTTCATGGTCCCGGCGGTGATGACCATCATCTGCGCCGTCGCCTTCTACTTCACGTTCCGCGAGCCGAAGATCGCGCAGGCGGAGCCGGAGGAGGTCCCGCAGGCACGCCTTCAGGAGGCGCAGTAGGCCGCACCCGCGCGGCGCGTTACGCCGCCGCGGCCATCTCCTCCAGCAGCGACTCGGTCTCTTCCCAGCCCAGGCAGGCGTCGGTGACCGAGACGCCGTAGCGAAGCGAAAGAGCCTCCCCGCGCGCCTTCAGCAGGTGAAGGTCGGCGGGGAGGCTCTGTTTACCGGGGACGAGGTTGCTTTCCAGGAGAACGCCGCGCGCGGCCGAGCCCGCGGCACGCCGCTGCCGCAGCACCTCGCGGCAGATCTCCGCCTGTCGCGCCGGGTCGTAGCCCGAGTTCGCGTGGGAGCAGTCCACGAGCACGGCGGCGTTCAGGTCCACGTCGGAAAGGCGCGCGGCGGCCTCCGCCACGCTCGCCGCGTCGTAGTTCGGCCCGGTCGCGCGCCCGCCCCGGAGGATCAGCACGCCGTCGCGGTTGCCCGCCGTCCGCACCATGCAGCAGCGGCCCTCGGGGTCTATCCCGAGGTAGCTGTGCGGCTCGCGGGCGGAAACCAGGGCGTCGACGGCCGTCTGGGGCTGGCCCTGCGTACCGTTCTTGACCCCCACCGGCAGCGGCAGGCCGCTCGCCAGCGCGCGGTGCGGCTGCGACTCGGCGGTGCGCGCCCCGATCGAGGCGAAGGAGAGCAGGTCGGTGTAGTACGCCGGGGTCGCCGGGTCGAGCACCTCGGTCGCCACCGGCACCCCGCGCTCGCAGATGTCGCTCAGCAGCGCGCGCGCCATGCGCAGCCCCGCCGCCATGTCGAGCGAGCCGTCCATGTACGGGTCGTAGACCATGCCCCTCCAGCCGATGGTGGTCCGCGGCTTCTCCAGGTACGCGCGCATCACGATGCAGAGGCGGTCCTGGAGGCGGCGGCGGGCGGCGGCGAGGCGGTCGGCGTACTCCAGGGCGCCGTCGCGGTCGTGCAGCGAGCAGGGGCCGACCACCACCACAGGGCGCGGGTCGTCGCCGCGAAGGGCGGCGCGAACCTCGGCGCGGCCCCGCCGCACCGTCTCGCGGGCGGTCGCGCCGAGCGGCAGCTCGGAAAGCAGCTCCCGGGGCGACGGCAGTGGGCGGTGCTCGGTCTCGGCCGTGGTGTTGTCGGCGCGTAAGACACCCTCCGACGCAGTAGCGGCTTCGGAGGCCGTTTCGGTGGTTACGACGGTCTGTGCGATGGTAGCGGTAGCGGTGGCGGGCATGTCGGTCACTCTCTCCTAAAAGTGAGAGGACCCGCCCGGGTCATCCCCGGGCGGGTCCTCATCTCGTCTGCGCGCTGACTTCGGGTCAGCGGATTCGAGCGGGCGCTCCCTGCACCGGGGTGGGGGCGTAAAAGTAATAAAACCAGAAAAAGTAAAAGAAGCCGCCGAACCAGCGCCCGGCACGCGCGATCGCACCGCTCTTCTCGTTCGAGAGGCGGATGGCGGTCGCGGGCGCGTTGTTCCGGTCGATGGTCATGAGGGAGCTTCGCTGCCTCCCACTATATCACGGGTTTCTCCCGCAGTGCAGTGTCGAGATCGGCGATCAAATCCGCGACGTCTTCGAGGCCCACGGAGACGCGCAGTAGGGCGGGGTCGAGCGTGACGCCCGAGCCCGCGAGGCTGGCGTGGGTCATCGCGCCGGGGTGCTCGATCAGGGATTCGACGCCGCCGAGGCTTTCGGCGAGCAGGAACAGGCGCGTTGACTCCGCCGCGCGGCGGGCCGCCGCCTCGCCGCCGCGCACGACGAAGGAGACCATGCCGCCGAAGCCCGCGCGGTCGGGCGAACCCGCGCCGCCGCTGGCCTGGTTCTTCCGCGCGACCGCGTGGTGCGGGTCGTCCGGGAGGCCGGGGTAGTGGACGCGCTCGACCGCGGGGTGGGACGACAGGAAGCGGGCGATTTCCAGGGCGCTTTCCCCGTGGGCGCGCATGCGCACGGGCAGGGTGCGGACCCCGCGCAGCGTCAGGAAGCAGTCGAAGGGGCCGGGGACGTTGCCGACGGCGTTGCGGTGGTAGGCCAGGCGGGCGTGCCGCGCGTCGTCGCTCAGGCAGAGCGCGCCGCCGATGGTGTCGCTGTGCCCGGCCAGGTACTTCGTGGTGCTGTGGACGACGAAGTCCGCGCCCAGAAGCAGGGGCCGCTGAAGGTAGGGGGTGGCGAAGGTGCTGTCCACGGCGAGGGCGGCGTCGTGTGCGTGCGCGACGTCGGCCAGCGCGGCGATGTCCGCGCACTTGAGGAGCGGGTTGGTGGGCGTCTCCAGCCAGACGAGGCGCGTCTCCGGGCGCAGCGCCGCAGCGGTCGCCCCCGCGTCCGTCAGGTCCGCCAGGGAGAAGGTGATGCCGAGCGGCGCGAGCACCCGGGCGAAGAGGCGGTACGTCCCGCCGTAGACGTCGTCGCCGAGGACGACGTGGTCGCCCGGCGCGAGCAGCGAGCAGAGGGTCGTGATCGCCGCCATCCCGCTGGCGAAGGCGAGGCCGTGCCGCGCCCCTTCCAGCGAGGCGAGGCACGTCTCCAGCGCGGCGCGCGTGGGGTTGCCGCCCCGCGCGTAGTCGTACGCTCCGTAGGGCTCGCCCACGGCGCGCTGCGCGTAGGTGGAGGTGGCGTAGACGGGCACGCTGACCGCGCCGGTGGCCGGGTCCGGCTCCTGCCCGACGTGGATGGCGCGCGTGGCGAAGCCGTCGTTTCCAGGGTCGGAGGACATGGGGAGGGCTACAGCTTTATGTCGACGATGCCGCTGACGCCGACGCCCTGGACCCGCTTGAGGTTTTTGACAACGTCCTTGGACTCGACCGGGACCAGTGCGCGCACGCGGATGCCGATGACCTTGGTCTCGACCTGCGCGACCGCCGTGGTCTTGTTGACGGCGGCGGGCGGACCGGCGATCTGCACCGCGCCGACCGCGCCGCCGCCGCTGACGGTGTAGATCGGGACCACCCGCGTCTTGTAGGTCGCGGTGTCCCTCGTGCCGGTCAGCTTGTTGAGCGCGTCGTTGAACTGCCCGCCGAACCGGGAGACGACCAGGGTGATGCCTCCGAGCTTGAGCAGGTCACCCAAAAGGTCAGCCTTCGCGGCGACGCCGAGGGCGAGCGGCAGCAGGAGGGTCCCGGCGACGAACGAGGAGAGCGCGATGGACTTTTCGCGGCGACTGAGGGCAGGCTTCATGGCGGGCGATCCTTCCGGCGGCGGACAGACTGTTCTCACCGTACCCGCGTCGGCGGCGCGCTGTCAACCCGCGAGGGTGGACGGCACGTCGCCGACGCCGCTGCCCTCGCGTCAGGCGCGCTGCGGGAGCAGGCCGCGGCTGCGGAGTATCTCGCGGGTGATGCGCCCCGCTTCGCGCCCGCTCGGGTTCTTGCCGCCTTCGATGTGGGTGGCGAAGACGGATACGCGCCGCCCGCTGGTGACGTAGCCTACGTACCACCCCGCCGTGGCGATCCCCTTCTTCAGGTCCCCGTCGGTGCCGGTCTTGGCCCGCAGTACCGCGCCGCCGCCGCTGTAATCCTCCTGGATCAGAATGCGCCGGACGATCTCCTGCGTGCGTTCGGAGAAGGGGAGGGTTCCCGCGCGCAGGCGCGTCAGGAAGCGCACCTGTTCGTCGGGAGAGATCAGTAGCGGGCCGTCGAGCCAGAACTGCGTGATCCGGTCGTCGCCGCCGATCCGGCCGTTGCCGTACCCGCCGATGCGGTCGAGGTACGCCTTCATCCGCTTCGGACCGATGGCCTTCGCGAGCCGCTGGTAGTACCAGACCGCCGAAACCCGGAGCGCGCTGCGGAGCGTGTGGTCGCGGTTCCACTCCTCGATGGGGCGCTTGACGCCGTCCCAGGCGAATCGGTGGTTCTCGTCGCGCAGTACGCCGGTCTGCAGGCCGATCAGCGAGTTCGGTATCTTGAACGTCGAGCAGGGGGTGAAGCGCGTGGCGCAGAGCGCGGGGCGGTAGCGCAGCGTCCTACCGGTCCCCGTGTCATAAAGGACGAACGCCGCGCGGTACTCCCCGAAGAACTGTTTCAGGTCGAAGTCGGAGCGGGGCTCGGCCCGCGCTGGCAGCGGCGGCGGTGCGACGGCGACGGAGACGAGCGGCAGCGCCAGGAGCCGCAGGGCGAACTGTCGGCGCGAAAACAGATGACTCATCGTGTATCGGTGTTCCTTCCGGAAGGGGGTCGATGAGAAGTGTACGCCCGCGGAGCGGCTCCCGGCGTCGGCGGGCGGAGGGTTTTACGCCTCCTCCGAAGGAGGAGAAAACGTCGCGACGTCCCGCCTGTCGGCGTCGAGGAACGGGCGTACCATCTGCGCCACGCCGCTGCGCCCCCCGGCGTCGAGCTTGCGGATGATGCTGCTGCAGTGGGTCTTGACCGTGGTCTCCGAGACGAAAAGCCGCTCCGCGATCGCGCGGTTCGAGAGGCCGCGCGCGATGAGTGCGGCTACCTCCTGCTCCTTCGCGGTGAGGAGGGCGAGGGGGTTAGGCTGGGGCCGGACCATCGTCCGGAGCAGGAGGTCTATGGTGTCGGTCTGCGCGCGCTCGCACTCCCGGCAGAGGGCGTCCGCCGCCGCGTACAGGTCGTCTCCCTCTCCGGCCGCCACGGCGAGCGCCGCGCGTACCGACTCGGCCTGCCGCCGCAGAGCGCTGAGCCTGCCGCCGATCGAGTCGGCGGCATCGGAGAGCGTGGTCAGCAGGGGCGAGGTCGCCGCCGCTGCCGCCACCACTGCTGCCGCCGCGTCGCCGGGCTGTCCGAAGCCGCGCCGCCGCTCGCGGTCCTCCTGCTCGCGCTCCAGCAGGGTCGCCACGCTGCCGGCGAGGCACTCCAGGAAGCGGACGGTCTCCTCGGCGTAGACCCCGTTCTCGTAGGAGAGCAGCGACAGGATACCCACCACCCGTGCCGGTCTGCCGCGTCCGTCGGCGCGGGCCAGGATGGGGCTCGCGATCGCCTCGGCGCTGCGCCGCCCGCTGTCCCCGAAGGCGCGCCCGCGGTGCAGCAGCGCGCCTCCGTCGTGGCGCGACCAGTAGGAGCGCCGGTTGGCGACGATCCACTCGGTCAGACCGCCGGGCCGCCAGGGGTTGACGTTCGGGTCGTCGTACTCGCGCCCGTCGTAGTTGTAGGGGAAGACGAT
>DATLHN010000433.1:0-2485 GCA_035539875.1 Armatimonadaceae bacterium | reverse complement strand
GGGGCTCAGGAATAGTCGGTCGAGGACGGCCCAGGCCGCCCAGCCGATTATAACACCGATGCCGATGCCGAGCAAAGCGCGCCACAGGCTCACCGGCACCGGCGTGTGCAGGTGGCAGAACGTGTTCAGCAGTGACACCTGTCCGACCGCGCCGAGCACGAACAGCGGCAGCGCCCACCGCCAGTGGCCGCGCGCCGCGAGGGCGAGCGAAACGAACAGCGCCGGGTGCCCGATCAGGAACTCCTTGAAGCGCGGGCGGGCGTACAGAAGCCGGTCCAGCACCGAGCGGATCTTCAGTTCCAGCCCGCTTACGGCGGCGTTGCCCTCGTTGCCGCTCCGCAGGACGAGCAGTCCGAGCGCGGCGACCACGGCGACCGCGGCGACGACCTGCCAGACCCGCACCGGGTCCCCCATCCAGCCCGCGATCTGCCGCCCCGCACCGGCCAAAACCTCCCGGAACGGGCGCTCACGCCCGGCCCGCAGGTTCAGCGCCGCGACCAGCGCCACGAGCAGCACCGGGATCAGGTGGGCGGGCTTCACGCCGACGAAGCTGTCGATCTTGAGGAGGAAGGCGCGGTCGGCGAGCATCCCCACGATCATCCCCGCGCCGAGGAGCGTGACGGCGCAGGCGGCGGCGAACCTCCCGAGCGCGGTAAAGCCGGGGGAAGCCCCGGGCGGGGCCGGGGCGAGAAGGTCCGCGCGCAGTAAGCCGAGGGCTGGAAAGATGCAGGCGGCGGCGAGCGCGGCCACCTTTGGTCCCATGGCGACCGGCGCGACCGCCGCCAGGACGATGAGCGGAACGCCGATCGCGGCCTTGGCGACCGGGATCGCCCCCGCGCCGCCGTTCAGCACCCCGGTAACGGCGTGGAGCAACAGCAGGAATCCGGCCGCGATGCCGAGACTGATGACGAGGCGCGCCGCCGTGCCGGTGCCTAGCGGGGGGTAGCCGCGCGCCTTGCCGGTCGCGAGCCCGCCCCGCTCCAGGCTCGCCGCGATCTTCGCGACGTAGCGCGTGTTGAACGCCAGCGCGTCCGGCTCGTCCGGGAACAGGCGGACGTAGAGCAGGCGGATGTTGCGCTCGCGCGCCGCGAGCGAGAAGCGCTGGACGTTCGCGGGGACGTCGGCGTTGAGCATCTCCGCGCCGGTGATGGTGTGGACCCGCACCAGACGGTCCGCCGCGGCCTTCGCCAGCAGCGCGTCCCCCTTCTGCTTGCCGAACTCGACCGAGCCGTAGGTCAGGTCGAAGTCGCGCAGCGCGGCGGCGGTAGACTTCTGTCCCGGCTGTTTCGGGTCGTCGGCGACGTATCCCTCGAAGCCGAGCACTTCGTCGCCCGAGAAGATGACGGAGTGAACGCCCTGTTGCTTCAGTTCGTCGAGCGTCCAGACGACCCCGCCCGGGCGCACCCCCCGCCAGTTCGCGACGCGGCCGACGACCCCCAGTCCCGCGCCCCGCACATCGCGAAGTATCTCCGGGTCCAGTCCGACGCCGATGCCGCGCACCAGCGCCCACGGCTGCCCGATCTGTATCTCCGCCGCCGCGGCGACCGGATAGCGCGTCTTCACCCGGAGCGATTCGGCCACCCGGGCGATATCTTCGACGCCGGTGTGCGTCACGGGCGTGCCCGCCACGCCGAGGACCGTAGAGTCCGCGTCGGCGCGGGCGACCCGGAGACGGCGCGCGTCCTCCAGCGAGCCGACGGTGTCCTCGGTCACCGCGACGGAAGTCGTGCCCGCCAACTGGAACTGCCGGAGCACCTCGGGCACCGGCACGCCCTCCGCGGCGGCGAGGGAGCGCACCTCCGCCCAGTCCAGTGTTATCTCGACGCGGCGGTTCGACTTCTCGACGTCGTACCGGTGCTTCGCGCTGTTGAGGGCCGCCGCGAACCCGACGGCGACGAGCGCCCAGAGGAGCCAGACGACAAGGTTACGGGTTAGGTGGGGGCTGTTGCTGCGGCTGTCGGTCATTCAGGTAACGCTCGCGAAACGCAATCTCTCGCTCCAGGTCCAGCGTAAGCATCCGCAGAACCGTCGCGATGTTCTCGGGGGTGCCCTTCTTCTCCAGCACCCAGTCGGCGCAGGGAGTCCCCGGCTGCTTTCCCGCCGCGAGATCGGTCACGGACCCGGAAAGCTGTACCGAAAGCGCGCCGAGTACGGTCGCCTGGCCGGCGTCACCTGCCGTCGGGAACGCCGCCCCGAACCGGCGCTGGGCGAGGTCGAACCAGAGGGCGCGCCGCTCCGGGTCGTCTTCGGGAATCAGGCTGCTCAGCCGTGCCTCGTACTGCCGGACGCGCGCCAGCGAGAGGAGTCGCCACGCCTGCCCGCTCCGCTTGTCGGCGCGGGCCAATTCGCTCTCGGCGTAGCGCAGCGTCCCCTCCAGCGCCAGGTATCGCAGCCAGCCCAGAAAGCCGGGCGTCTGCAGAAAGCGGTTGTTCAGGTCGAACAGGACGCCGACGCACGCATTCTCCGCGCGCGCGAGCGGCGTCGC
>DATLHN010000432.1:0-30384 GCA_035539875.1 Armatimonadaceae bacterium | reverse complement strand
TGCGGCCAGTTCACGAGAGTGACGTCGCTGGGGCAAGCGCCTGGCTCTAAGTTCTGACGGCTCAGGATCCTGCGGTACTCCCAGAGGGGGAAGGCGGCGGAATCGCCGACCTCCTCCGGGAACAGCACCGGCACCCTGGGCTCCAGCGTGATGGGGTGGGGATACGCCCAGCCCAGTTGCCGGTCGGGCCAGAAGGGGGCGCGGTACTCCCGCCAGAAGTCGTACTGCTCCGGGCGCTCGATCGTATGATCCTCGCCGGGGTGGTGCGACAGAGCGAAGCACCAGGTGACGGCTTGCTGGTTCAGCGGCTGCGCCGGCCCGTCCACCGCGTGCGGCTCGCCGGTCTCGTCGCGGGACTCCGCCCCGGCGACATACTCGACGCCCGCCAGGGGAAGCACGTCACCGAGTTCCGTGGCGTCCAGGAAGTAGGGTGCGCGCAGGACGACCTCCGCGCCGGTGTTCCGGTCCCGCGCCGTCACGGAGGTGACCCGGTCGCCCTCGGTCGTCGCGCCGACCGGCTCGTGCTCCAGCAGGAGGGTGAGCCTTCCCGCGCTGACGTACGGGAGCAGGTACCCGTTCATCACGTTCAGCGCGACGCGCGGCTCGTGGCACAGGCGGCTGACCCTGCCGCCGCCGGGGTTGAGGTGGGGGTCGGCGCGCGCCTCGGCGCTCAGCGGGTAGAAGCGGCGGTAGTAGTCGCGTATGTCGTCGCGCAGCCGCCGGTACGAGCGGGTGCAGCCGCGCTCCTCGATCCAGGGGTTCTCGTCCGGCGGGACGGCCTGCGACGTCAGCTGGCCACCGACCCAGTCGGTGGCCTCTGTCAGGATCACCGTCTTCCCCGCCCGGAGCGCCGCCAGCGCCGCCGCCACCCCGCCGGTGCCGCCTCCGAGTATCGCTACGTCCGCCGCCATCTCTTCTCGGGCGGCCTGTCTTTCGCGCATGCTGCTATTTCCTCTCGTTCAACCGTCCGCCGCTGGGCGTCAACGGCAGGACAGGCCCGGCGAAGTCTCGCCGGGCCTGTCCCACGATTCGCCAGCGCTCTAGTTCTTAATTCTTTCCGTCTACCACCGGGCGCTGCGGCAGGTTCGCCACCTCCACGGTCGTCAGCAGGACGGTCTGAGTCACCTTCTCCAGCTTATCGAAGTCGATCTTGTCGACCTCGTCCCCGACCTGGTGGTAGTCCTCGTGGACGCCGTCGAAGAAGAAGATGATGGGGACCCCGTTCTTGGCGTAGTTGTAGTGGTCGCTCCGGTAGTAGAACCGGTTGGGGTCGTTCGGGTCGTCGTATCGGTAGTCGTAGGCGATGTTGCGGAACCCCTTGTTCACCTTCTCCGCCAGGGTGCCGAGCTGCGTGCTCAGCTTCTTCGCCCCGATGACATAGATCTGATGCGGCTCGGAGAGGTTCGCGTTGCGCGGGTCCGCGTCGTTCGGCTTCCGGCTGCGCCCGATCATGTCTATGTTGATCTGCGTTACGATCTTCTCCAGGGGCACGGTCGGGTTCTTCGTGAAGTGCTCCGACCCCCACAGCCCCTTTTCCTCGCCGCAGTGCCAGACGAACAGCACCGAGCGGCGGGGCCGCTCCTTCGGGTTCCGCGCCAGCGCCTCCGCGACCGCCATCAGCGCGACCGTCCCGCTCCCGTCGTCGTCCGCGCCGTTGAAGATGACGTCCCCGCCCGCGCTGCCGCGCGTGGACACGCCGACGTGGTCGTAGTGCGCGCCGAGGGCGACGTACTCGTCCCTGAGCTTCGGGTCGCTCCCCTCCAGCACCGCGACGACGTTCTGCGTGGTCGCCTTCTCCTCGACGTACGCGGGCGACACCTTCAGCCGCTTGGCGTCCGCCAGCGCGAACGCGGTCACCGCCGGCGCGTCCGCGGCGCGTGCCGCCTTCTGCGCGTCGTCGAGCGACAGCTTCTCGCCGTCGAGCAGTCCGCGGGCGACGGCGGGAGACACCTGGATGACCGGCAGCGTACCGCCGCCGCCGCTGCCGCCGCGTCCCGGCCGCGGGGCAATCCCCTCGGGAGCGAACGAGCCGCGCCCCAGGAACCGCAGACTTCGCCGGAATGCCTCGTCGTCCGCCGTGGCCGGGAGGCGGAGCACGCCCAGCGCGCCGTTCTTCGCGGCGTACTGCTCCGGGCTGAGCCAGTCCGTCCCCTCCCCGTCGCGGTTCAGCTCGTTCATCCGGACGCCCGGCGGGCCGAACCCGGCGCTGACGACCACCAGGAACTTGCCCTTGACGTCCGCCCCCTGGTAGGCGTCGATGTTCTTCGACTTGACCACCCAGCCGTGGCCGACAAACACCAGACCGCCCTCGCCGGGGGCCGCGCCGCTGCCGGTAAAGAGGAAGTCTTCGCCGAAGCGCAGCGGTTTGTCGCCGAGCGCCGCCGTGCTCTTCGCGGGGTCGAACCCGCGCCGCACCAGCGTCATCTTCTGGAAATAGCTGCCGTCGCCGCCCGCCGGCTTAAGCCCCCAGCGCGAAAGGTGACTGGCGATGTATCGGGCCGCGATGTCGAGGCCCTTCGAAGGCGTGTCGCGCCCCTCCAGCTCGTCGGAGGCGATGAAGGTGAGGTAGTCGCGCAGCTGTGCCTGGGAGATTTCGCGCTCCGCCATCGTGCGGGCGGCCTTGGCGCTCAGCATGCCGTAGCGCACGGCGCCGGCGGTGGTCGGCTCGGACCGTTCGGACGCCGCGGCAATCGCCCGCGCGGCAAACGGCGCGCTCACGCCGACGCTCAGAGCGATCGCCAGCGCGGCGGCGCCTCCCGCCCGCACCCGCAGCCTGTTAAAATCGGATTGCATCCATTATCTCCCAAACCGGCGGGACGGTGGCGCGTACGGGTTTAAGTCGCGTCGTCCCGTCTTGCACCCGCTCGAGGCGGTCGCTATTCGTCTTCGCTGCCCCCGATGGAGCCGATGTGGATTTCGATGTCCTCGCGGTTCTCGATCTTGTCGATGTGACCGTCGCGGATCCAGACGATACGGTCGGAGACGTCGACCATCTTGTGGTCGTGGGTCGCCGATATGATCGTGACGCCCTGCTCCCGGTTCAGTTCCCTCAGAAGGTTGATGATGTCCTTGCCGGTCTTCTCGTCGAGGTTGCCCGTCGGTTCGTCCGCCAGGACGATGCTCGGGTTGTTCGCCAGGCTGCGCGCGATGGCGACGCGCTGCTGCTGGCCGCCGGAGAGCTGGGACGGCTTGTTGTGCAGGCGGTGCTCCAGGCCTACGATCTCCAGCAGTTCCATCGCGCGGGCGGTGCCGTCCTCGGCGGGCATCCCCGCGAAGACGGTCGGCAGCATGACGTTCTCAAGCGCGGTCATGACGGGGATGAGGTTGAAGGTCTGGAAGATGTAGCCGATGGTGTGGCAGCGCAGGAAGGCCAGCTCCTGCGCGTCCAGCTGCGCCATGTCCACGTCGTTGATGAAGACGCTGCCGCTGTTGGGCTTGTCCAGACCCCCGATCATGTTGAAGAAGGTGGACTTGCCCGAGCCGGACGG
Organism: Armatimonadaceae bacterium; assembly: GCA_035539875.1. GTDB lineage: Bacteria > Armatimonadota > Armatimonadia > Armatimonadales > Armatimonadaceae > CALEKU01. The sequence goes on along the minus strand of DATLHN010000432.1, from coordinate 26,896 downwards.
CCCCATGATCGAGACGTACTCGCCGCGCTTGATGTCGAGCGAGATGCCGCGCAGGGCCTTGACCGTCTCCGTTCCCATCTTGAACTCTTTGGTCAGGTCCTTCGCGCGCACGACATATTCGGTCTTGCCGCCGTCGCCCGTGCGGGTCGTCTTTTCCAGGGTCGCAGTCGACATTGCTGATAATCCTTCGAACTATTTGAAAGCCTAAACGTCGGTGCGCAGCGCGGCGGCGGGCGGGATGCTCGACGCCTGGCGCGCGGGAATAAAGGTCGCCAGCGCCGTCAGGATCGCGCCGACCGGGATGCAGAAAAGGAACGAGTAGAGCAGGTCCATGCCGTCGAGCGAGCCGAACCACGTGGTACCGGGAGGCGCGTCCTTCGGGACGCCCGCCGCCCACTTCGCCAGCACCAGCAGCAGCGTCCCCGCCACCCAGCCGAGCGTCGACGCGATGACGCCCATCAGGAGCGCCTCGATCATGAAGATACGGACCACGAACGAATCCAGCGCGCCCAGGCACTTCATCGTCCCGATCTCGCGGAACCGCTCGGTGACGCTCATCAGCATCGAGTTCGTAATGCCGACCGCGCAGACCACCAGCGAGAGTCCGACCAGCCAGTTCAGGCGCGCGATCTCGCTCGCCGGAACGTCGTCGCCGGCGATCGCCTTGCTCACCAAGACCGACGCCAGGAAGGCGATGCCCAGGAAGACGCCGCCCGCCGTGATCATCGAGCGCCAGAAGCGGATGCGGATGCTGGTGAAGGCGAAGTCGAACGCCTTCTTCCACGGCAGCTGAACCTGCCGCTGCACGCTGCTGCCGCCCCCGTTCTTCTTCCCCGGCGGTGCCGACGCCGCCGATGCCGACGCTTCGCTGCTCATGCCTGTTTCCGTCTCCTCGGGACGCTTCCCTTGGCGCCCCGGCCCTTCACTGCTGCCTTCCCGCCGCCGCCGCTCCGGCCCGCCGCCGCAACGCCGCCGCTTTTCAGCGCCACCAGGCGCCGCTCCGCCAGCATCCGCAGGTACGCCGTGACGGACGCCTCGCCCTGTCGGCGGTTCAGGCGGTACTTCGCGCAGACCGCCTTCGTCAAAGCCTCCACGTCCCGCGTCCCGTCGCACATCTCCCACACGTCCGAGCCGATCTCGTCCAGCTCGATCTTGCGGAAGTCGGGCAGGCGGAACACCTTCGCCACAACGTTTCCGATCCGATCCTTGCGCCGCGGCACCCGCAGCACCACGACCGCGGGCGGTTCCGCCGCCGGATCGTCGTCCGCCGCCTGGCCGCGCCGCGGCTTTTCCCGCGTCCACGCGACGGCCGGGTTGCGTGCCGGGCGCGCGCCCAGCACCTGGGCGCGGCTGATCTTCGGCTTTCCGCCCGTAATGAGCCGCTCTTTTATCCAGCCGATCATGCCGAATCCGCGCCTTCTTCTTCCGCGCCGTGGCAGCGCGTCCGGGCCGCGACGGCGTCCACCGGGTCCGGGTAGGCGGCGGGTCGCAGTGCCTCTACCAGATGTATCTTGTTCGCCACCGGGCACTCCCAGCCCACCCCGGAAAACCGGGTCGCCGGGCGCTGGAGCCGCCCCACCTGCTTGATCAACTCCGCCGCGGGCAGACCCAGCTTCGGCCCGCCCGAGAGGCGCAGCGCCGGATGCCCGCGCGCCTCGCCCTCCTCGACCTGCCAGCGCGACTGGCTCAGCTCGCCCTTCGCGTTGGCCGACAGCCACCCGTCCAGGTACGCGTCACGCCGCGCCACGTTCGCCGCCGACCACTGCTCCACCGAGAGCTTGGCCGCCGACCGCGCGAACGTCAGGCGCAGGTAGACGTTCATCAGCTGCTGCGACTCCAGCGTCCACTCGCTCGGCACCTCGGTGTACAGGTCGTAGAGCGACCAGACCCGCCACCCGGGTTCGGCGTCGTGGCACGCGAACGAGCCCAGCACCTTCTCGGCCACGCTCCCGAGGCTCCCCCTGCCCGAGCGGTCGCCGAGCACCTGGGCGATGACGACCCGACGGCAGACCGAGCAGTGCCACACCGCGCCGATCGCCTTGCGGTCTCCCAGCCAGGTAAAGCCCGCCGCCGTGCGCTCGCCCTCGCGCAGCGCCGGGCGCGGCGCGTCCACCTCTTTGAACGTCAGCTCGATCTTCTTCTTGCGGGCCGTCTCCTTCAGCGCGCGGAAGTAGGACTCGCGCCGCACCGTGACGTCCGGGACGCGCTTGCTCCCCCTCGGCTCGGTGCTCCACTTGACCTCGATGCCCTGCTCCTCGCTGTCGTCCACGCGCAGGTAGCCGCTGTCGTGGCGTCCCGAGAACCCGGTCAGGTCCCAGGCGTCCGGCACGCGGAAGGTGAAGCCCTGCCACCCGACCAGACGGGTGAATGGCTTCCGTCCCTTCTCCGCGTGTTCCAGGGGGCGGCTCATTAGAACGGCAATGGCTGCACCGCCTTCGAGATCAGGGCCAGCGCGATCGCAGCCATGCTTATCAGGCCGGTACCGCAGGCGAAGCCCGCCAGGAGGACCGGCGTGTAGCTCGTCCACTTCTCGATGCCCAGACGCCGGGCGAAGTAGTAGCGCCCCAGCAGGGCGCCCGCGAACATGGGGATCGTGTCCGCCGGGAGCGCGTTCGCGCCGCCCGCCGCGCCGTAGAACGCCAGGATCGGGGCCTTGGCGAAGAACATAATTCCGTACAGGGCCAGCGTCACGCCGCCCGCCGCCCCGATCACCGTCGGCTTGATCGCGTCCAGGACGAACGTCGAGCCGCCCGGCTTGTTGATCTGATTCCAGATCGCCTGGTTCGTCGCGTTGATCGGCCACATCTTCTGCGCGAACGGGTACTGCGCCGAGGGGATGGGCGACGTGTGCCAGATGAACTGCCAGTAGAGCAGGCCGCCGATCAGGATCAGCGGGAACATCAGCGCCTCGGCCTTCACGATCGACGTGAACTTGGTGCGCGTCAGCTCGACCTCGCGGAACCGCTGGGCCAGGTAGCCGTAGTCATGGAGGGGCATCGGCGCGAACCAGACGTCCACGCGCTGGTAGTCCGACTTCATGATCGTCAGCTCTTTGAGCAGCGGGAAGTTGACGTCCTGGCTCGTCAGGCCGTACATTCGCGCGGCGATGAACGAGTTGATCGGCGTCCACACCAGGCCGTACGTGATAAGCAGCCAGAGCGGGAACGCCGGGAGCAGGTACTTCGTGAACGCGATGTAGGCGACCGTCGCCCCGAGCCACAGGAACACGGCGGGCCAGAGCATCTTGGCCGAGTCACCGCGCCCGCGCGGCACCACGTTCCACGCGCCGCGCTGGTTGCTCAGGCCGCGCGACGCCTCCCACGAACCCTTGACCACGATGTAGATGCCGATGGCCGCGATGGCGAGCTGGATGCCGATGCCGGCGGAGAGCCAGAAGTCGATCGAGTTCGTGATGCGCGTCGGGATGATGCCCATGCCCGGGTGCCACTGCGGCATCAGGCCCTGGTGGTAGAGCACCGGGTTCAGACCCATCTGGCACACGATCGAGGCGACGAAGTTGCCCAGCACGATCGGGAACGGCAGGACGAATCCGACCAGGACCTTGCCCAGGTCGCCCGAGATGCCGAAGGGCGCGGCGGGCAGGATCTGCTCCGTCGAGGGCATCAGGTCCATGAACGGGATCGGGATCAGCGTCAGGGCCTTGCCGAAGACGGTGCTGGTGAAGACCGGGATGGCGATGTAGAACGCGCCGAAGACGAGGCCGATGGTCGTGCCGGTGGAGAACACCCGCCAGCGCCAGGACTCTTCCTTGGTGGAAGCCTCCGCGAGCGCGGTCGCGCCGGACGCCGCAACCGACGCCAGCGGGAACGGCAGCCGCTCCACGTCCGAGGTCGCGCGGAAGAGGATGTAGCCCGCCGGGAGCCAGGAGACGCGCTCCAGCAGCTGGTGGAAGAACAGAACACCGAGCGGCTTGTACCAGTCCGAGTGGAAGAACGTGCGCTGGATGATGCCCTGCGACTCTGGCTGCGGCGTCGCGAACCAGGGAATCTCCCGCGCGATGCTCGCCGCCTGCGGACTCTGGACGTAGTACTGGTTCCAGATCAGGAAGCCCATCGGCCCGCCCGAGATGCCGCGGTCGCCGAGCGCCGCCGCCGAGAGCGCGCCCGCGACGTAGTAGAGCAGGAAGATCTCCTGCCGCCGCAGCGGCAGGAACGACCGGCGGGCGACCTCGGCGAAGAGCACGATGGTCACCCACTGCGCCGCCGCGCCCAGGCCCTGCCCGGCCACGAGACCCAGGTAGATCGCGCCGGGCATCATGATCAGGGCGACGAAGATAGACCCGATGATGGTCTTGGCGGTGAAGCCATCTTCGTACTGGAGTTCCTCCTCGTTGGAGGTGTCCTCTACCCGCTCGCGCGCCGCGGCGATATCGTCGCCCTGGCCTCCGTGCTCGATACGGTCTTCGATTTTGTCTTCGTCGTGCTCTGCTGACACGTAGTCGCCCTTCGCCAGATTGGTCGGCGGGGTCGGGGCCGCCTCTTCCTTCTCGTGCGCCACCGCGTGCACCTGGAGCGGCTCGGCGGTGTGGTCCATCTCCTCCAGGTAGCGGTCGCGCTCGGCGGAGTTCAGGGTGCGCCAGATCAGGAACTGCTTGCGCAGCGTGTTCAGGAAGCGGCGGTTGACGCGCTTCCAGTTGGACATGTCGCCCGAGACGCGCGTCAGTTCCAGCTTCAGGTCGTACACGTCCTCGAAGTCGGTCGGGATCGTCTCCAGCTTGATCATCTGCGAGACGCCCAAGTCGAACGGGGCGAGCCACGCCTTGCACCCGATCCGGTACGCGGTGCCGCCCTCGGTCTCGAACGTCTCCCGGTAGATGCCCTCGGTGATGAAGTCGCCCACGGAGTAGCCCTCGTAGGACTGGAACCACTCCGCCAGGAAGCCGTTGACGCCCTTCGCCTGGTTGCCGGTGACCGCGAACGGCAGCCGGATGTTCCAGACGTCGCCCTCGGGGTCGGGTACGTTCCACGAGCGGTTGAGCGCCGGGGTCGCCACCTCGGACGCCTTCTTCGCGGGCCAGAGCGTCGAGAGCAGCACCACCGCGACGACGATCAGCGTCGAGAGGACCGCCGAGACCGACGAGAAGTTGAGCTGGAGCCCCTGCATCAGGTTGAAGGTCGTCAGCACCTTCGAGATGCCCTGCCCCAAGACGTATCCCGCGACCGCCCCGAGGATGGCGTACACTAGTGCCTCGGCCATGAACAACGTCCCGATGTGCCCCGGCGAAAGCCCGATGGAGGAGAAGGTGTGTATCTCCTTCACGCGCTCGAAGACCGAGCCGAGCATCGTGTTCAAAACGATCAATGCGGCGATCAGGATTGGAATTAAGATCGTCTCGAACCCCTCCGACTTATTGCTACCTATTGACGAAAAACGCTCGATCTTGCCACCTGATGCTGCATAAAGGTTCATGTCGAACCTCTTCATCAGGTTGTCCTTGAGGTCGGTGAGGACGCCCGCGGAGTCGTCGCCGTAGCCGATGCCGATGGAGCGCAGGTCGCCGCCCAGGTTCACCAGGGTCCGGTACGGGATGAAGAAGATCACGTCCGGGTCGAGGTGCAGGTACTGCTGGAAGCCGGAGGAGTTGTCCACCTTGCCCTGGCGCTGGAGCTGCTGCATCTGGACGAAGTCGACCGGGGTGAGCGGCTCCTGGTCCAGGTCCTGGACCGTCTTGAAGCGCTCCTGGTCGATGATGCCGATGACGGTGTAGTCCTGCCCGGAGAAGGAGACCTTGGCGCTCCCCTGGTTCACGTCGTCGTCGGTGATGCGCAGGTTGTCCGCGATCTTGCGGGGCAGGATCATGACGAGTCGGTCGCTCTTCTCGAACCAGCGGCCCGCGGCCAGCGCGTCCGCCACGCCGGTCACCTTCGCCTCGGCGGGCGAGAGGCCGACCGCGCCCTTCGCGCCGAACTCGCGGTCGGCGCGCTTGAGGGTCAGGAACGTCTGCTCGCCGGGCTGCGTCCCGAGGAACCAGCCGCGCGGGGCGACCAGCCGCCTGTCCCCGAACTCGTCGTCGAGAAGGCGGTAGGCGACCTGCTGGAGCGGGTTCCAGTTCGGGTCGCGCATCAGGATGCCGTTGTAGAGCGGCGTCCCGGGCGCGGGCACCTGGTTGAAGCGCAGGTCCTGGACGATCGAGGTGAACGCCAGCACTGTGAAGGTCAGCAGGACCAGCGTCACGCAGGTCAGCGCGGTGCGCGCGATGCGCCGCCGCATGTTGGAAACGCCGAGGGCGAAGGCGGCGACGGCGATGCTGCCGCCGCCCGCGTCGCGCTCGTGGGTGCCGAGCGTCTCGCGCGCCTGCTCCTTGAGCTGCTGCTCGAACTTCTGCCACACGAGGATGGTGACGAGCACCGAGAGCGACAGCATGATGAACGAGAGCAGGATGATGCCGGGGTTCAGGGTGATCTGGAACGCCGGGTGGATGGCGGCGAAGACGATGAAGACGGCGAGGAAGATGCCGAACGCGGCGGCGAGCTGGCGCTTCAGGTCGGAGTAGCCGAAGAAGAGGCGCTCGCCGAAGTAGGCGAACGGGATCATCAGGGCCAGGTAGAAGATGACGCCGTTGACCACGTCCTGCTGGGTCTTGGTGACGTTCGGGTAGGCGCGCGACTCGTAGCCCCAAGCGGCGCGGGAGTAGGAGTCGAACGACTCGTAGTCGCGCGCCTCCAGCGCCTTCTGCGCCTTCTCGATGAACTCCTTGGCGTCGCCGTGCAGTTTGACCACGCCCTGGTTGACGATGTTGTTCTTGGCGAGCCGCTGGATGCGGAACTCGTCGAGCTTCCACATGTCCTGCGCGACGCGCAGCGAGGTGTGGATGATCGAGGAGGAGCGCGAGGAGTTCACGGCGTCCGGGCCGTCGCCCGCGCCCATGACGTACCCCTCGCCCTCCGGGTTCTCCGGGGTGGAGTTGATCAGGAGGAAGCGGGTCGCGGCCGGGCCGGAGCCCATGATGATCTTGAACTTGCGCAGCGAGTCGTTCGCCGCCGCGGCCTTCTTCTGCTCGGCCGTCGGCGCACCGGCAGCCGCCGTCCCGCCGGGGTCGGCGGCGAGGTCGCCGTACTCGCTGCCGCGCCGCGCGAAGATGACCGCGGCGTCCTCGACGTAGGAGATGCCCGGCTCGGGCTTGGGCAGGGCGTAGCCGTACTGGCGCGGCTCGCCGTTGCTCGCGCCGTCGTAGACGGTGATGGTCGAGAGGGTGCGCAGCGCCTGCTGGTCGACGAGGTCGTAGATGGCGGTGGCGACGCAGGGGAACACGACGACCGTGGTCTCCTTGAGCGCGGTCGTGATCTCGAACTCGTTCGGGAACTCCGCGCCGGAGACGCCCTTGTCGGGCGCGTAGTCTATGTCGCCGGTCTCCCGGTTCACGCGGTAGGCCGCGACCGAGTGCCGGCCGTTGTCGGCGGTCTTGGGCGGCGCTCCCTTGAAGTTGAAGATCGCCTGGTGGTCCTTGTCCTTGCCGTCGCCGTTGTCGACCATCTGCACCCAGAAGCCGCGGACGCCGATGAAGGACTTGGTGCCCGGGATCGAGCTGGAGACCGTCTGCGACGGGTAGACCGCCAGCGCGTCCTTGATCGGGTCGTCGGGCACGAGCGACTTGCGCGGGTTGTACTCGCGCACGCGGCCCCGGACGGTGGCGAACCCGGAGCGCAGCCCCATGCGCGTCCACTGGCTCGGCTTGTAGAGCGGGATCTGCGTCTTGGGGTCGGCGTTCGGGTCGTTGGTGTCGTTGACGTAGTGCTGGAAGATCGGCAGGAACGTCTTCATCTGGAAGGCCAGATTGGCGACGTTGACCTTTTCGAAGGTGTCGAACGGCGTGTCGGTCAGGTTGCGCGAGTCGTCGATCGAGGCGAAGGTGACGCCGTAGCCGCCCGCCATGCCGACCGCCTCGGAGTCGAAGGCGGGCTTGCCGGGGATGAAGTTGCGCCAGGTCTTGCCGTCGACCGGGTTGACGCCGTCTGCGAACGCCTTCTTGGCGTCGTAGCCGAGCACCTGGGCGACCTTGTCGTTGTTCTCGCGGGCGACGCGGGCGATGTCGGAGAAGAGGTTCTGCGTGTCCTCGCGGACGTTGTAGAACCAGCCCTTGTAGAAGATGCCGATGCCGCGGGTCTGCGAGGCCATGTCGAGGCCCGCCCAGAGGTAGATCGGCTCCTCCGGGTCCTTCGCGCCGCCGAACAGCTTGGCGAAGGGTCCGGGCACCTGCCACTTGTCGATGTGGGCGTCGATCATCTCGCGCACCCCCTGGAGTCCCAGGAAGTGGCCGGTGGTGGCGACGAACCAGATCGTGCGCTCGTTGCCGAGTTTCTTGAAGGTGCGCGCCGTCTGGAGCAGGCCCGCCATGCCGCCCGCGCTGTCGGCGGCCGGGGCGAGGGCGGGGACGACCGACATGCCGTCGTAGTGCGCCTGCACCACGATGATCTGCCGTGCGATCTTCGGGTCCTTGCTCTTGCCGGGCAGCACGCCGATGAAGTTGCGGGCGGGAATCCGGTCCCACGTCATCTTCGCGTTGATGGTGCCCTGCGCGGACTTGCGGCCGAGCGCGAGCGCCTGGAGGGCGGCGGCGTCGCTCTTCTTGATGTAGTAGCGGGGAATCGAGACGGGAATCGAGACGAACTTGGACTCGGCCTCGCCGCGCATTGTGCGGTCCGGCTCGATGAATATGACCGCCTTCGCGCCGAGGCGCGGGGCGTTCATCCAGTCGGTGCCGGAGTTGAAATCGACGAGGACGATCGCGCCCTCGATGAGCTTGCCGTTGAAGTCGCTGAGGTCGCCGCTCCCGGCGTAGACCAGCGGCCCGGAGAGCCCCTCCGGGGGCGTCTGCGACGTCCGGATAAGGTTCGGCCAGACGCCGTAGAGGGTGTAGGTCTTGCCGTTGGCGGAGAGCGTCGCGCCGCCGTCCATCGGGACGGTGGCCTCGAAGGTCTCCTCGCGGACGTTCTGCGCGCCGAAGAGGGACTCGAACTCGCGCTTGACGTAGTCGGCGGCGTGTCGCTCGCCCGGGTATCCGACGACGCGCGACCCGTTGGTCGAGAGTTCGCGGATGGTGGCCGCCATCGCCTGCGCGTCCACGGTCGCGGCGTGCTCGCGGTACTTCTGGGCCAGCTTCTCGTCCACGGCGGCCCAAGCGGACCGCGCCGCGCCCAGCGTGAGCGCGCCGGCGCAGAGGGCACAGAGCATCCAGGCGGTCAAAATGGTCGGGAGGGACCGGACGCAACAGCGACGGCGACGCTGCGCGGGATTCGTCATCGAGGCGTTCCTTCTGGTTTCGGCCGCACGGCACCGGCAGCAGGGACGGGCGGTGATTGTGCGCGGTGCGGCGGACCGGGTGCTGCTAAGACAGTTGGGCTCCTCGGGGCCGGGCGCGACGGCTCTGTGTTGCCGTGTGTTCCGGGCGTTCCGGGGCGACGCGTCCTCGCCGTCGCACGAAGAGGAGAGTGCCCACATTCTAACATGGCAGGCTGTTCGCGTGCAACACGCCCCCGACAGCCGCCAAATACCCATCCCGGTATTCCATACGGCGGCCCCGGTGTCCTGCGTGACGGCGAGTTTTTCAACTCCTCTCGGGAACACCCCGAGCACCCACCCCCGTCGCTCGTACCTCGCGCCACCCCCTCCCTCGCAAGCGAAGGAGGGGGAAGAAGGAGGGGGGAGAGAGGTGCCTGCGGGCGACCCCGTTCCGCTCCCCGCGCTCTCAGTCGTGCCAGCGGCTCTCGTTCGGGTCCAGAAGGCTTTTGCGGGGGCGGCCGGTAGCGGCCCGGGGCGGCGGGTAGGCCGCGCCGACGAGGAGGTCGCAGACGGTGGCGGAGATGTTGCCGCTACGCGCCTCCGCGTGCCGCTGGATGATCGACCAGCAGGTCGCATCGACGCCGAAGTGAACGGACTGCCGGTCGCAGAGGCGTCGGTAGCTCGGGCTGCGCGTCGGGCAGACGCCCCCGCGCTCCCAGTGGCGCAGGGCGGCGCGGAGCACGCGGCCCCGTCGGAACCGCCACTGTACCTTCTGCCAGTCGCCGCCTACGGCGGCGAGCTGCGCCTGTGAGTCGCGGCGCAGGAGGTCGAGGACGGCGCGCTGGGCGTGGATGTCGAGGGAGATAGTCAGTTCGCGGACGATGCCGACTCGGACGTGGCGGCCCGTCGGCGCGGGGCGTCCGTCGCCGAAAACGTCGTGGTAGCCGCCCCGGCGTTTCTTGCGGCGGTGGCGGTCCACGCGCTGCCGCTTATCCGCCCGACAACGCGGGCACAGGGGGTCGGCGGCAAGGGCTTTGCCGCGGGGCGTGCCGCAGAGGGGGCACCGCCCTTCGGCGAGGCGGCGGGCGTGGAGTTCAGCGCTCTTCCGTGTGCGACGTGCCTGCCGCTCGGCCTCGATGCGGGCCTCGTCGGGGGAGCGGCGGGCGACTTCGCGCCGCCGCTCTTCGTAGGCGCGGGCGTTGGCGCGGTTGCGTTCGGCGCACCGAGGGCAGAGCTGGGAGGTGCTCCCGGGTCCTTTGCGCGGGCCTCCGCACTTCGCACACAGCCCCGCAGCGAGGTACGCGGCGCGTTTGAGCCTGCGTTTCGGTTCGTAGTGGCGCTGCGCTTCCCGCTGCCGCTCCCGCGTGTCGTCGTCACGATCGGCCATCGCTCGCGTTTCTCCCACGCAAAATCAAACGAATGTTTTAACATTGTCGGCAATTACTATCGAGAAGGCGACGGGGAAAGAAAGAATCTCACGCAAAGGCGCAAAGACGCCAAGAAGAGATTAGGACGGGGGAGGGAATTGTGACAGAGAACGATATTGCGAGAGAGGTAGTGGACGCGGCGTATCGGGTGCATGTGACACTGGGGCCGGGTCTGCTTGAATCCGTTTACGAAGCGGTTCTCGCTCATGAACTACGGCGGCGCGGACTGGGCGTAGAGGCGCAGGTGCCGCTATCTATTCGTTACGGGGACCTGCACATTGAGGACGCGTTTCGGGCGGACCTTATAGTGGAGGGGAAGGTGATTGTCGAACTGAAGTCCGTCGAAAATACGACGCCGGTTCATCACAAGCAATTGTTGACCTACCTGCGGCTTACCGAACGCCGTCTCGGTCTGCTGATCAACTTCGGTACCGTCTACATCAAAGATGGTATCTCCCGCGTCGCCAATAACCTCCCTGATCATTCTTCCTCCCTGCCCTCTTCTTAGCGCCTTTGCGCCTTTGCGTGAGATATTCTCCCGGACCGGAAACGTGATCCGCGCGCGTATACTCGGGAGCATGGCTGAATCATTCGAGGTAGAGGCGGGCGGGGCGCGATTCGCGGGCGAGATCGTGGGTGACGACGCGCTTCCCGTGGTGGTGTTTCTGCACGCGGGGGTGGCGGACCGCCGCATGTGGGGCGGGGAGATGGCGGCGGTGTCGGCGGCGGCGTATCGGGGCGTGGCGTACGACCGGCGCGGCTTCGGCGAGACGCAGTGCGAACCGGACGCGCCGTTCTCCCATGTGGACGACCTCGCGGCGGTTCTGGACCACCTCGGCGTCGCGTCCGCGCTGGCGCTCGTCGGCAGTTCGCAGGGGGGACGCATCGCGCTGGACTTCGCGCTGGCGCACCCGGGCCGGGTGGACGCGCTGGTGCTGGTGGCCCCCGCGGTGAGCGGCGCGCCGCCGCCCGACGACGGAGACCTGCCGGGCGAGGCGCTCGAACTGCTGGAGCGATTGGAACGGGCGGAGGAGGCGGGCGATTTGGACCAGGTCAACGCGCTGGAGGCCCGCCTGTGGCTCGACGGCCCCGCGAGTCCCGCGGGGCGGGTCGGCGACGCGGGGCTGCGCGACCTGTTCCTGAGCATGAACGGAATCGCGCTGAACGCGCCGCCGCTCACGCAGGAGTGGGAGCCGCCGTCCGCGTACGAGCGGCTCGGCGAGGTCACGGCCCCGGCCCTGGTGCTGTGGGGGGACCGTGACTTCCCGCACCTCGCGGCGCGCTGCGCGCATCTGGTCGCAAACCTGAGCGGCGGGGCCGAGGGACACTGCCTCACGGACACCGCGCACCTGCCAAACCTCGAACGGCCGGACGCCTTCCGCGCCTGGCTGCTCGGCTTCCTGGAGCGGCACCGCCCCTGACGGAGCGCCTCCTCCGTCAGGGGCGGCCGTCGGTTCAGCGGTCGTCCCAGGCGTTGCGGGTGTCGCCGCGGGGCCAGCCGAACTGGGTGGCCGAGAGCGGCCCGAGGAACTGCTCCACCTTGCTCCACTTCGCGTGGCCGTCGCAGTAGATGACGTTGACGCCGCCGTTGTGGCGCGCGATCGGGCGGCGCAGGTAGTTGGCGTTGTTGTCGGAGTAGCGGTTCGTCTCGCCTCCCGTCCAGCTCGTCGGCGGGGTCACCTGCCAGTCGGTCGCGCCCGTCTCCAGCTTGTTCCAGGTGGTCGGGTCGTAGTTGCCGATGACCGAGGCGGACAGGTTGCCGCCCTCGGCGATCAGGAACGTCCCGGCGGCATCGACGATGTCGGCGAGGCTCTTGCTCGGGCTGTAGTTCTGCTGCGTGGGCGGCGCGGCGGTCGCGTAGGGGTAGCCGACCAGGTTGGAGTTGATGCCGTAGCCGCCGGGGCTGCTCGGGCCGACCGACGCCCACCCGGTGGCGCTCGGGTTGTTGAGCGTGGGGACGTAGCCGGTGCCGTCGGTCCTGCTCGGGCAGACGAACACGGCGACGCTCTTGACGTAGGGGTAGAGGTCGCGGTACCAGCGGCTCTGCGGCCCGGGCGTGCCGTAGCGCCAGCCTCCCATCGGGATGGTCTCGTCGTAGTCCTGGACGTACTGGTAGACCGCGAGGCCGAGCTGCTTGGTGTTGGACAGGCAGGACGCCTGCCGCGCCTTTTCCCTCGCCTGGGCGAAGACCGGGAACAGTATGGCGGCCAGAATCGCGATGATGGCGATGACGACGAGGAGTTCGATGAGCGTAAATCCTCTGGAACCGGTGCGGGGCGACGGTGCGGGAAACTTCATTGCTTTTCTTTCACCTTTCTGAGAGCGGCGCGCGAGCGGTGGACTCGCGGACGACGAGGCGGTTGGGCAGGAGCACTTCGGCGGTGTCGGGCTCCTCCCCCCGCTGCAGGGAGCGGGCGGCTTCGAGCAGACTGCGGACCGCGGCGGCCCCGAGGTCGGCGAAGGGCTGGGCGACGGTGGTGAGCGCGGGATTCCCGTAGCGCGCCATCTCCAGGTCGGCGAAGCCGACGACGGACAGGTCTTCGGGGACGCGCACCCCCCGGCGGCTGGCGGCGCGGCTGGCGATCAGGGCGGTCTTGTCGTCCGCGCAGAAGACGGCGGTCGGCGGTTCCGGGTGGTCCAGGAGCCGCTCCGTCGCGCGGCCGGCGGCGTCGATCTCCCACTCGCCCCACTGGACGTACCCCTCGGGCACGGGCAGGCCGAAACGGGCCATGGCGCGGCGGTACCCCTCCTCGCGGAGCGTGGACGCCCCCGAGGCGCGGGTCCCGCCGATGTGGGCGATGCGGCGGTGTCCGAGCCCGTGCAGGTGGGCGATCGCCTGGTGGACCCCTTCGAGGTCGTCGGAGAGGACGCGGGTGAGACCGGGCTGCGGGAAGCTGCTGTCCAGGATCGCGACGGGGATGCGGTAGCGACCCATCTCCTCGCGGAGGCACTCGTTGAGCGACGGGGGCACGTACAGGCCCATCACGCCGACGGGCCGCGTCTCGACGCAGCGCTCGATGATGCGCTCGTCCCACGCGCCGTCGCGCGCGACCAGCTTGACGAAGTAGCCCTGCGGCTCGGCCTCGTTCATCGCCCCGGCGAGGATGCGGGCGACGACCTCGCGCGACGGGTCGGCGACGAGGAAGGCGACGACGTGGCTCTTGCCGGTGACCATCGCGCGGGCGACTTCGTTGGGTCGGTAGCCGAGCTGTCGCGCGGCATTGAGGACGCGGCGGCGCGTCTCTTCGGCGATCCCGACGGCGGCGTCCTTGTTGTTGAGGACGACCGAGACCGTGGAACGGGAGACTCCGGCTCTGGAGGCTATGTCCGACATCGTTACCATAAGCTGAACTCTAACACGTGTTAGTATGGCACAGGTTCGGCGGGGCTGTCAATGGCGGCGCGGAAAAGTGCGCGGCCCCTCCCTGCGTCTGGGAGGGGCCGCGGCGTTCTACCGGACGGAGAGCATCGTGCCGGGCGGGGATTCCAGGAACGCGACCTCGGGGTGTTTCTCGATCAGGTAGTTCATGCCCCACTCGCTCTCGAAGAGCACGCACGGGTTCCCGGAATCGTCCACCATGCGGCGGCAGTTGTTCGGCCAGAAGACTTCCTTCAGCGCCGCCTCGTTCCCCGCCTCCAGCCAGCGGACGTAGCCGAAGGGCGCGGGCTCCACGACCGTCTCCACCCCGTATTCCGTTTCCAGGCGGAAGCGCACGACGTCGAACTGGAGCTGCCCCACCACCCCGAGCATCGGCTCCGTGCGGGCCGCGTTCGCCTCGTGGAAGAGCTGGACGACCCCCTCCTCCGAAAGCTGCTGGATGCCCTTCTGGAACTGCTTGTACTTCTCGGTGCGCCGGTTGCGCAGCACCGCGAAGTGCTCCGGCGCGAAGCGCGGGATGCCCTGGAAGCGCACCGGCGGCCCGACGCAGACCGTGTCGCCGAGCGCGAACGCGCCGGGGTTGGTCAGGCCGATGATGTCGCCGGGGTACGCCTCCTCGACCACCTCGCGCTCGGCGGCGAACAGCTTCTGGGGGCGCGTCAGGCGCACCGTCTTGCCGGTGCGGACGTTGGTGGCGGCCATGTCGCGCTCGAAGCGTCCGGACACGACGCGCAGGAACGCGATCCGGTCGCGGTGGTTCGGGTCCATGTTCGCCTGCACCTTGAAGACGAAGCCGCGGAACTCCGGCTCCTCCGGGAAGACGTCGCCCTTGTCCGCGAGGCGCGGGGTCGGCGCGGGGGCCATCTCGATGAACCGGCGCAGGAAGAGCTCCACCCCGAAGTTCGTCACCGCCGACCCGAAGAAGACGGGGGTGATCTCGCCCCGGTCGATCTTCGCCTGGTCCAGCGGCTCCCCGGCCACGTCCAGGAGCTCGATCTCGTCCTTCAGCCTCGCGTACTCCTCCGCGCCGAGCAGGTCCGAGAGCCGTTCGGCGTCCGCGAGGCCCGCCGCCTGCACGGGCGCGCGGTGCGCCCCGTGCGCCGTCCGGTCGAACAGGTGGACCTCGCCCGACCGGCGGTCGTACACGCCGCGGAATTGGTCGCCGCTCTCCCCGATGGGCCAGACCACGGGCGCGGAGCGGATGCCCAGCACCTCTTCCAGCTCGTTCAGGAGGTCGAGCGGGTCGCGCCCGGGCCGGTCCATCTTGTTCATGAACGTGAAGATGGGAATGCCGCGCTGGCGGCAGACCTTGAAGAGCTTCTTCGTCTGCGGCTGGACGCCGCGGGCGGCGTCGATCAGCATGGTGGCGCTGTCGGCGGCGACGAGGGTGCGGTAGGTGTCCTCGGAGAAGTCCTCGTGGCCGGGGGTGTCGAGCAGGTTCAGGACGTGTCCGCTGTAGGGAAACTGGAGGACGGTGGAGGTGACGGAGATGCCGCGCTGCTTCTCCAGCTCCATCCAGTCGGAGGTGGCCTGCCGCCGGTTCTTCTTGGCGGTGACGGCCCCGGCCTCCTGGATCGCGCCGCCATACAGGAGGAGCTTCTCCGTCAGGGTGGTCTTTCCGGCGTCCGGGTGCGAGATGATCGCGAACGTCCGGCGACGCCGTATCTCTTCGAGGTTTGTGGTGCTGTTGCTGCTGCCGCTCATTGTCGGTTCAGCGTATCACATTGGCCCACGGCGCTGCGCGCGCGGCGCACGGGCGGTACGGGCCGGTGTTCCGTAGGCCGCATTACCGGGGTATGAACAGAGATACTGAATCGGGAGAGACGGGAGAGAAGTTATGGCAGAGCAGCAGGTACCACTGGATGCGAGCAGCCGGGCGGACGATCCGCAGGCGGATGCGCTCCGGGACGATAAGACGCACGAGGTGACGCCGGACGTGGCCTACCGCAGGCTCGGCATAGTGAACGTCGCCTACTGGGGCGCGCCGGACGTCAGCGAGGGCTGGGTGCTGATCGACGCCGGGCTGCCCGGCATGAAGGGCATGATCACGGGCGCGGCGGACGAGCGATTCGGGATGGACGCGCGCCCGGCGGCGATCGTCCTGACGCACGGGCACTTCGACCACGTGGGCTCGCTCGAGGACCTGGCCGAACACTGGGGCGTGCCGATCTACGCGCACGCGATGGAGATCCCCTACCTCAACGGCAGTGCGGCGTACCCGCGGCCGGACCCGACGGTGGGCGGGGGCCTCATGTCCGCCCTGTCGCCGCTCTTCCCGCGCGGGCCGGTGGACGTGAGCCGCTACGTGCTCCCGCTGCCCGCGGACGGCGGCGTGCCGTCGATGCCCGGCTGGCGCTGGCTGCACACGCCGGGGCACACGCCGGGGCACGTCTCGCTCTGGCGCGAGTCGGACCGGACCCTGATCGCGGGCGACGCGTTCGTGACGACGCGCCAGGAGTCGGTGTACGCGGCGGCGACGCAGGCCCCGGAGATGCATGGGCCGCCGATGTACTACACGCAGGACTGGGAGGCGGCCCGGGAGTCGGTTGAAAAGCTGGCGGCGCTGGAGCCGGAGGTCGCCGTCACCGGGCACGGGCGGGCGATGCGCGGCGAGGGGATGCGCGCGGCGCTCCATGCGCTGGCCCATGACTTTGACCGGGTGGCCGTCCCCGAGAGAGGCAAGTACGTGCAAGCGCCCGCGCGCGCGGAGACGGGAACCGCTTACCCGCAGGCGAGGAAGTAGCGGGACCTCGGGCCGCGTGAGGTGGCGGCGGTGAAGCCCCGCGCGCAGGCGCGGCGGGCGGGCGTGCTATACTGTCTCCGGAGATGACTACCCCGGAAAAGTCGCCCGAGCCCGAGCCGCCGCTAACCTCGGACGAGCGTCCCGCTCCCGCCCGCAACGGCGGCGGCGGCGAGAACCTCCTGCCGTTCCTGGCGGCGCTGTCGGCGGTGGCGGGGCTGGCGGAGCTGGCGTTCGTCATCGTAAACGTTTCCGCGCTGCCGGTCTACCTGAAGTCGGGTCTGGGCCTGCCGAACCTGCCGGGCATCGCGCTGGCGGCGTTCTACACGGCAGAGGCGATCGGCAACTCCCCGATGGGCGCGCTGGCGGACCGGTTCGGCCGCCGCCGCATCATGGTGTTCGGCGCTCTGCTCTCCGTCCTCACCTGCGTCGGCACGGCGTTCGTGCGGGTGCCGCAGGGTCCGGGCGCGGTCATCTGGGGCGCGGTGGGGCTCATCCTGCTCTTCCGGGTGCTGGACGGGTTGGGGGCGGCGATGCTCTGGCCCGCCGTCTTCGCCAGCGTCGGCGACCGCGTGCCGATCCAGCGCCAGGCGCAGGCGATGAGCGCGCTGAACATCACGTACCTGGTGGGCATCGCCCTCGGCCCGCTGATCGGCGGCCTGGTCAACGACACGCTGGGCGGTGCGTACGGCGTCGCCGACCCGCGCCGCTACGCCCCCTCGTTCTTCGTCGCCGCCGGGTGCTTCTTCCTGACGGCGGTGATCGCGTACGTCGCCGCGCCGCGCCGGGCGGAGAAGCCGCTCCCGGTGCAGCAGCGGATCGCCGAGGAGGAGGGCGAGACCACGGTGGGCGAGATCGCGGAGGCGGCGCACCCGCCGGTCGCGCTCGCCGCGATCAAGAAGGCGCTGCGGACGGTGCCGATGCTCATGATCCTCGGCTTCCTGATCTTCTTCGGCGTGGGGCTGATCGCGCCGTACGCGAAGACCTTCTTCATGGCGCGCTACAACCTGTCCGAGTCGGCGTTCGGCTCGCTGCTGCTGGTGCCCGCGCTCATCATCGCGGTGATCTCGCTGCCGCTCGGTCGGCTGGCGGACGCCTGGGGGAAGACCCGCTCCATCCACCTGGGCATGGGCGTCTGCGCGCTCTCGCTGTGGATGATCATCTTCCTGAAGAGTCAGGTGGCGGTGATCGCGCTCGGGACGCTGCTCGGCATCGGGTTCGTGCTGGCGTTCCCCTCGTACATGGCGTACCTGGCGGAGATCGCGGGGCCGGAGGAGCGGGGCGGCCTGATCGGGGCGGTCCGCATGGCGCAGGGGTTCGGCGCGCTGCTCGGGGCCGCGCTCGCCTCGCCCCTGTACACCCTGGATGCGGAGCACCTGACCATCTTCGTGATCGCCGCGGGCATGCTCACGCTGGGGTTCGTCCTGAGCCTGTTCTTCGTGAAGGAGCGCCCGCGCCCGGAAGGAGCCGCTGCCGCATGACCCGGGAGGAGCTTTTGCGCGAGGCGATCCGCCTGAGCGCGGAGAACGCGACGAGCGGGCGGGGCGGGCCGTTCGGCGCGGTCGTGGCGAAGGGAGGGGAGGTCGTGGCGACCGGCGTCAACCGGGTGACGTCGTCGCTGGACCCGACGGCGCACGCGGAGGTGGTCGCTATCCGCGGCGCGTGCGCGGCGCTCCAAGCCTTCTCGCTGGAGGGCTGCGAGGTCTTCGCGTCCTGCGAGCCGTGCCCGATGTGCCTGGCCGCGCTGTACTGGGCGCGGGTGGACGCGGTGTACTTCGCGGCGACGCACGCGGACGCCGCCGACGCGGGCTTCGACGACTCGTTCCTGTACCGCGAGATATCGCTGCCGGTCTCCGAGCGGTCGCTGCCGACGCACCACTGGACGGACCTGCGCGACGAGGCGGACGAGGCGTTCCGGCTGTGGCGCGAGAGTGCCGTCAAGACCCCCTACTGACACTCCCCTTCCGGATCGCCGCATCAACGAAAGCGGCGAGGGCGATGCCGACGGAGTAGCAGGCGAGGTCGCTCCAGAGGAAGCCGAAGCCGAGGACGAGCGCGCCGGGGCGCGTGGCGCGGACGGCGTCTATCCAGGGGGCGTGGTAAAGCTGGCTCAGCTCGACGGCGAGGGCGAACGCGGCGGCCCCGAGCGCGAGGCGCGGCGTGGACGCGCGGGGGAAGAGCAGCGCGGCGAGAAAGAACGCGGTGGCTGCCCAGAGCGTGTCGCCGCCGTAGGCGGCGATCAGCGTCGGCAGGGAACCCGGCGGAAACCACCGGGTGGCGAGGCCGAGGGCGATGGTCGCCGCCGTCAGCAGGGCGTAGAGCGGGCGGGAGCGCGCCGCCGCCGCCGCTGCCCCGGTCACATCTCGTCGTCCTCTTCCAGTTCTTCTTCCTCTTCGTCCTCGTCCTCGTCGCCGTACAGGTCGTCGTCGCCGTAGACGTTTTCGAGGAACAGGGCGAAGTTGTCTGCCTGGCGGCCCCACAGGAGCGACGCGCTCTCCGGGTCCTCGGCGTATTCGTGGTTCCAGATCAGGACGGGGTACTCGGCGTCGGGACCCGGCTGAGAGGTGTCGAAGCAGAAGTAGCTGCCCGCCCAGTCGCGCCCGAAGGGGTAGATGCGCCCCTCGGCGATCTCGGGCACCAGATCGCGTGCCGTCTCCGCCCACTCGGTCAGGCCGCCGACCCGGTCCAGGTCCGCCTCGGCCTGCTCCGCCTCCTCGCGCGCCGCCTCGGTGTCGACGTGGTGGATGAGAACGTAGCGGAACTCGCCGCCGTTGAAGAGGCGCAGGAACTGGACGTAGCTGGGTGGGAAGCGGAAGCCCACCTCCCGCTGGGCGGCCTCGATGACGGCCGCGGACAGGCCGGGGGCCGCCTCGGTCTCCGCGTCGTTCCGAACCGTCTCCAGAAAGTCCTCCGTAAAGTATGCCACGATCCGCCTGTTCGCTTTCCCCGGTTCTAACGCTGTGGATTCCCAACGCCAGAGGGGCCGGCATCCCCTGGCGGCTCCCATTCTTCCCATCTTGCCCCGCGTTGAGTCGCTAGCCGGGGATTTTTTGGCGAGGAAGCGCGGCGCGCGTCGGGTTTCAGCAGTCGCCGCCCCCGTCGCCGCCGTCATCCCCGGCGTCCCCGTGCCCGCAGTCCGCGCCGGTGATGGCCTGCCACAGGCCGCCTCCGCCTCCGACGAGGGGGACGAGTTTCAGCGCGTCCCACCCGCTCGCGCGCCGGACGCCCGTCTTCAGGTCTGCCGCGACCCGGCAGGCGCGCCACATCTCCAGGGCCGCCGTGACCACGTTCGCCACGAAGACGGCGAGGAACAGCCCGCCGAAGGCGATTCCCGGCAGCCAGCTCTCCCACGACGATGATGCGCCCATCCCGCTTCCTCCCGTCAGGTCAGGTTGTGCCAGTCGCCGCCCTTCAGGTCCTCCTGGAAGATGGCCCGGTCCTCGGAATTGGCGATGCCGTTGCCCGCGTGCCGCGCCTCCTGGCGGTAGCCGCGCGCTTCGTCGTCGCGCCCCGCGACCGCGTGCGCGCGGGCGAGCGCCTCCCAGCAGTACGCGACGTCGAAGTCCTGCATCAGCGGGGCGAACTCGTCGGTCAGTTCCCGGCAGCGGAGCGCGTGGCGCAGCGCGGCGTCTGCGTTGCCGAGTTCCGCGTGGGCGCGGGCGATCAGCCACTCCGCGCGCTGCCGGTGCAGGCCGGTCCCGGCCCTCTGCCAGTGGTACGCCGAGGCGTAGGCCGCGTACAGCATCTCGTCGCTCTCGGCGGGCGTGCGGCCGGTCCTGGGCAGCAGTTCCCAGACGCGCGCGTTGCAGGCCGCGGCGATATCTCCGTCAGACAACCCCGACGAATTACCAGTACCCATACTGTTAATACCTCCAGGTTACCTGATCCGCGCTGAGGGAAGCGCATACTGGCCCTCCCTTCGCATCGGTCGCATCGATGACGACTTCCAGGGGTTCGCCGGTCTGGCGGGCTTTGGCGATCCACTCCCATTCGATAGCGCCGAGCCGCAGTTTGGCCCGCCGTACGATGTCCCAGCCGTTATCCGCCTGCCGCATGCCCCAGGTGAGGTAGACGAAGCGGTCGCCGCGCGTCCCCTGCGCGAACGGCCCGGTGAAGTCGGGTCCGGCATCCGGGGAGGGCTCGCCGGAGACTTTGAGGGTAACGTCGAACGTCGCCTGCGCCTCGTCGGCGGAGACGTCCTGGACGACCTCGCTGCGCCCGCGCTGGACGCCGAGGCGCAGGCCCGTCCACCGCTCGAACCGGGAGCCGGGCAGGTTATAACAGCGGATGCGGAGCGGTATCTCCGCCGAACCGGTATCGCTCATGGTTCAGGTTCGTCCTCCCGAAGGCGACGGCGGCGCTACCAGCTACGCGCGATGTGCTCGCCGGTGCGGAAGGCGAGAGCCATAATCGTCAGGACCGGGTTGAAGCCGCCGTTGGTGACGTGTACGGAGCCGTCGCCGAGGTAGAGGTTGTCGTGGCCGTGTACGCGGCAGTGGCGGTCCACGACGCTGGTCGCGGGGTCGTCGCCCATGCGGCAGGTGCCCGCCTGGTGCTGCCCGGCGGAAAGGTGCGGGCCGGGCGGCGCGCCGTAGACCTCGACCGCGCCGGAGGCGCGCAGCCACTGGTCGGCCCGGCCGTGCATATAGGCCGCGGTCCGGTCGGTCTCCGGGTGGGTGACCCCGGAAAGGCGGGCGACGGGGATGCCCCAGCGGTCGCGGACGTCCGGGTCGAGGGTGACGCGGGATTCGGGGTTGGGGATGTCCTGGACCGGCCCCTGGATGCGCATGAGGCGGCGGTAGTTCGTCCGCATCCACGCCTTCGCCTCCGCGCCCCAGGCCGGGACGCCGGGCGCGCGGTGGCGTTTCCAGACGACGATGGGGAGCGGGACGAACTCGTCGGCGAGCATGCCGCCGCCGACGACGCCGTCGTTGCCGTGGCTGAACTCGCAGGTGGCGATGGAGACGCCCGGCCCCTGGCCGTCCACCACCTCGAACGGGAAGAGCCCCTGCGCGCCGGTGTAGGAGTGTCCCTGGAGGTTGCGCCCGACCACGTCGTTCCCGATGCCGGAGTTCAGCAACAGGCGCGCGGTCTCGACCGCGCCGCCCGCGGCGACCACGACCTCGGCGGACACCGTCACGCGCTCGTCCCGGTCGTTCCAGTAGGTCACGCCGGTGACGCGCCCGCCCGAATCGCGCTCGATCCGCTCGGCCATCGCGCCGGTGACGAGGTCGCAGCGCCCGGTGACGAGCGCGCGCGGGATGAGCGTGTTCTGGGAGCCGTTCTTGGCGTCCACCGGGCAGGCGAACCCGACGCAGTGCTGGCAGTGGATGCAGGCGGGTCGCCCGAGATAGGGCACGGAGTTGACCGTGATCGGGACCGGGAAGGTCTTCCAGCCGAGCGCGGCGGCCCCGGCGCGGAAGGTGCGCGCGGACGCCGAGTCGGGCGTGATCGGGGGCATGGGGTAGTCGCGCGCGTAGGGCGGCAGGTGCGTCATCTGGCCGGCGTCGCCCGCGACCCCGATCTCGTGCTCCGCACGCTCGTAGTAGGGAGCCAGGTCGTCGAAGGAGATCGGCCAGTCCGCGAGCGACGACCCGGCCGGGACGCCGTAGGTGGACGCCATCCGGAAGTCGAGGGGGTGGAAGCGCCACGCCTGCCCGCCGTAGACCCGGGTGCCGCCGCCGACGCAGGCGGCGTTGTTGCTGTAGCCGCCCTCGTGCGGCAGGGTGGTGTACGCCTTCCCCGAGCGGTCCGTCCAGACGCGCGGGTGGTCGGGGCCGTCCGGCCCGGCGTTGTTGCCGTACTGGGAGAGGCGCTGGTTGCGCAGGTGGTCGCGGCCCACGTCGCGGAAGGAGAGGCTGCGGCCGCGCTCCAAGAGGAGGACGCGCTTCCCGGCCTCGGCGAGCAGCCCGGCGATGACGCCGCCGCCCGCGCCCGCCCCGACGATGACGGCGTCGTAACGGTTCGCGGCGGTGCTCACGCGGCCACCTCCGCTCCGGTCTTCGGCTCGACCTCGAAGCCGACCATGCGGCGGCCAGTGGGCGACGTGTAGAACCCCTCGGCGACGTGCTCGGCGAGCCGCCGGACGAAGCGGGCCGCCCGCTGCGGCTCGCCGCCCCAGGCGTCGGGCGCGGCCACGCTCTCCTGCTCCAGACGATGCAGCAGGGCGTCCTGCGCCTCCGGGGGAAGGCCCGCGAACGCGGCGGCGCTCTCCGACGCCGCGCGCGCCTCGGCGTCGAGGGCGTCCAGCCCCGCCCGGTACTCCGGCACGAGCGGCGCGAAGTCGCGCGCGAACTGCTCCCGGAAGTAGTCGAGCACGCCCGCCTCCACCCCGCCCGGCCACTCGTCGTCGGGCGGGACCATCCGGTCGGTCACGGCCGCCAGCGTCCGCTCCTGCGCGTCGTCCAGCATCGTCGCGTGTACTCCTTATCTGCCAGATACGGCAGGCGAGCGGGGCGTTCCTGCCGCCTCCGTATCGACACCGTTTTTCTTCAGTGTCTCGGCCATCTCGCGGGCCAGCCGCTCGCGCATCGCCGCGTCGAGGATGCTGCCGTGGTCCTTGCCGGGGATCACCTCGACCTTCGCGTCGCTGCCGAGCTTCGTCAGGCTCTCCTTCAGGAGCGCGACCGCCCCCTCCAGGTAGAACGTGTCCACGCCGCCGGTGTAGACGTGCAGCTTGCCCGCGAGCTTCGGACCGAGCGTCTTCCAGTCGCGCTCCAGTTTCAGGCGGATGTCGTACTTCTGCCACGCGCGCACGGTCTCCGGGTCCACCGCGCCGGTCACGCGGTCCCAGAGCGGGCGCGGCTGTCCGTCCCGGCCGCGCGGCGAGAAGACGGCCTCGAAGGACGCGAGCTGTCCGCCGCGCCCGAGCACGTCCTCCATGTCGCTGAACTGCTGGTAATAGAGCACCGGCGTGTCGCCGCGCCGTGCGATCGGGCGCGGCTTTCCGGCGGCGTCGCGGAACATGTTGGCGTCCTTGGCGTAGAGGTCGATGCGCTGGAAGTCGCGGAAGTCCACCGGGTCGGGAGAGGTGCTCCAGACGCCGCCGAAGGTGTCCGTGTAGGTCACCTGGAGCCAGAGCGACGACCACCCGCCCGACGAGTGCCCGGCGACGAACCGCGCGCCGGGCTTGCCGATGGCGCGGAACTGCTTCTCGATCGCGGGGATCAGCTCTTCGACCAGCGCCCTGCCGCGCGGGCCGTTGCTGGCGGAGTCGGCGAAGACGTGGTGCCCGGTCGCGCAGTCGGGGTCGAGCATCACGAACAGCATCTTCGGCGCGGCGGGTCCGCTCGTGTAAAGTCCGGAGTACCCCTCCGCCTGGAAGTGCCGCCCGCCGAAGCCGGGGATAGCGTAGAGCACGGGGTAGCGGCGCGCGGTTTCGGCGGCGTAGCCCTCCGGCAGGACGACGGCGGCGCGCATCACGGTCGGCCTCTTGTAGAAGTCCGAGAGGAGTTTGCTCGGGACGACCACATCTTTCGTCCGCGCCGTCTCGCGGAACGCGGCGGGCTCGACGGTTTTGTCGATCAGGAGGCGCACGGGTTCGCTGCCGGTCGGGGGGAGGGCGACCGGGCTGGAGAAGCCGTTGCCCGCGCCCGCGCCGACCCGGCTTTCGCCGCCGACGTTGCGGTCGAGCACGGCCTGGGCGAGGAGCGGGCCGTCGGGCAGTTCCTTGAGATCCCGCGGGAAGCGCTTCGTGTTCGGCCCGCCCACCGTGATCGTCTCGCCCGCCTTTATGTTCTTCACGTCCAGCGCGAAGAAGGGCTGCGGCGCGAACCAGTTCGGCCCGGAGCGCGGCTCGCGGCCGTCGCCCGCGCGACCGAGGTACACGAGCACGCGCCCGGTGAACGGCTCCGCTTCCACCTCGGAGGTGAAGGCGACGTGAAACCGGGGCAGTGGCGCGGCGGCGGCGGCGCGCGTGAGGGCGGGGACGGCGGACAGCAGCGCCATCGCGGCGGCGAGGAGAAAGGCGGCGCGTTTCATGGCGTGTAGTTGCGTGGTCGGGCCGGGAAATCCTGCCCGCGCGCGCCGGGTCGCGCGGTACACTGTATACCGATCTTATTCATCCCATCTTCTCATCCAGACAAGGAAGTGCCAACGATGTCGAAAGTCCGTGTCGCGGTCATCGGGAGCGGCTCTATCTGCCGCCACCGCCACGCCCCCGAGTACTTCGCCCATCCCGACGTGGAGATCGTGGCGTTCGCCGACCGCGTCAAGGAGCGCGCGGAGTGGTGCGCTAAGAAGTACGGCGGCAAGGCGTACGACACGTGGGAGGACGTCCTGAAACTCAAGGACGTGGACGCCGTTTCCGTCTGCACCGCGAACTTCTCCCACGCGCCCATCGCGACCGCCGCGCTGCAGGCGGGGAAGCACGTCCTCTGCGAAAAGCCGATGGCCACCTCGGACGCCGAGGCGAAGGCCATGATCGATGCCGCGAAGAAGGCGGGCAAGTTCCTGATGATCGGCCACAACCAGCGGCTCGCTCCCCTGCACGTCAAGGCGAAGCAGATCCTCCAGAGCGGCGCGATCGGCAAGGTCATCACGTTCCGGACGTCGTTCTCGCACGGCGGGCCGGAGGGCTGGAGCATCGAGGGCGGCCCGGACAAGGGCGGCTGGTTTTTCGACCGCGAGCAGGCGTTCGTGGGCGCGATGGGCGACCTCGGGGTCCACAAGACCGACCTGCTGCGCTGGCTCCTGGGCGAGGAGATCGTGGAGGTTTCGGCGCTCGTGGAGCGGCTGGAGAAGGGGGGCGACGTCGACGACACGGCGGTTTGCCTCCTGCGCACCCAGAGCGGCGCGGTCGGGACGCTGACGGCGTCGTGGACGCACCACCCGGGCGAGGACAACGCGACCGTCGTCTACGGCGAAAAGGGCATCCTGCGCATCGGCGTGGACCGGCAGTTCCCGGTGACCGTGACGCTCCAGAACGGGGAGAGCCAGTTCTACCAGGTGCCCGCGCTACAGAGCAACGACGAGGGCGGCCAGTCCGACACGGGCGTCATCCGCGCGTTCGTGGAGAGCATCACGACGAAGACGCCCCCGCAGATCAGCGGCGACGAGGGCCGCAAGGCCCTCGCGGTCATCCTTGCGTGCCTGGAGTCGGCCAAGACCGGCCGCCACGTGAAGGTCGCCTACTGAGAGCGTACCGGACTCTCACCCCCGGCCTTCGGCCGCCCCCTCTCTCAAGCGAGAGGGGGCGTGGCTTTCTGCCCGCGTCTACAGCCACTCGTTCAGCCCTTCCCAGCGGACGGTCCAGGCGCCGTCGCCGGGAAAGCCGGGGGCGTGGCGATCCGGGGCGCCGGTCCAGCCCGCCGCCATCATCGCGACGGCGGCGAGCAGGCCGCCGTTGGCGGGGAGGTAGGCGGTAAGTCCCTCGCGCTGGTAGACGTGGCCGTTCAGGGCGTAGCGGTTCTTCGCCACGTCGAGCAGGAGGGCGTCCACGGCGAGGGAAGGCTCGCCCGCGCGGGCCGCGGCCATCGCGGTCAGCGGGAAATCCCAACCCCACGACTTTTTCTCCCACTGCCAGGTTTCCATCACGCGGCGCACCGTCCGGCGCATCGTCTCCGGGTCCGCGCCGCCGCTTTCGGGGAGCAGGCCGAAGGCTCCGAGGTGGCCCGGGTGCTCCCAGTTCCAGCGGGTGTAGGTGTCGTCCATCCCCTCCTGGAGCAGGTAGACGCCGTCGCTGTTGGTCGGCAGCGGAGCCAGTCCGGCGAGAACGCGGTCCCACTCCGGTTCGCGCGGGAGGCCGAGGCGCTCGCGCCACTGCTGCGCGACGGTCAGGCCGAACCGCCAGTAGGCCAGCTCGAACGTCGGGTTGCGGGTTTCGCGCTCGTTCGTGTTCTCGGATACCGACTTCAGGGGCGGGCCGAGGACGAACCGCGCGCCGTCCCACACGGCGTAGGAGGCCATGAACGCGGCCGTTTCGGAGACGACGTCGGCCCACGCTTCGAGCGTCGCGCGGTCGGGCTGCTCGCGCCAGCAGAGTTCGGCGTAGTAGATCGGGTGCGGCTGCTGCCAGATCAGGAGCGGGCCGACCGGCGACGGTGCGTCGCGCCCGTCGGGCCCCACCATTTTCGGCCAGCGCGCCCCCGCGTACCCCTGCCGCGCCGCGAT
>DATLHN010000431.1:0-2193 GCA_035539875.1 Armatimonadaceae bacterium | reverse complement strand
TACGACAACGACGTACTGGTGGACGAAAAGACCCAATGACGATACCCGCTCCGCTGTCGCGCCCCGGCAGCGACGACAACAGCACCCCGGACATGAACCCCCTGCCCGCAGGCGAGGTTCGCCTTTCGCCCTCCCTCCTCTCGGCCGACTTCGGGCGGTTCGCGGAGGGCGCGGCGGCCTGCGTCCACGGCGGCGCGGACTGGCTGCACTTCGACGTGATGGACGGGCACTTCGTGCCCAACATCACGTTCGGTCCCGACCTCGTGCGCGCCCTGCGCCCGCTCTTCCCGGGCACGCCTTTCGACGTGCACCTCATGGTGGAGAAGCCCTACGACTTCATCGAACTGTTCGCGGCGGCGGGCGCGGACCTGATCACGGTCCACGCCGAGGCGACCCCGCACCTCCAGCGCACCCTGGCCGCGATCCGCGCGCTGGGGCGCAAGGCGGGGGTGGCACTGAACCCGGCGACGCCCCCCGACGTGCTCAGCTACGTCCTGGACGACCTCGATCTGGTGCTGGTCATGACCGTTAACCCCGGCTTCGGGGGGCAGAAGTTCCTGCCCGCGGTCGCCGACAAAGTCGCGGACCTGGCGCGCCTGCGCGACGGCGAGGGGGCATCCTTCCTCATCTCCGTGGACGGCGGGGTGGACGAGTCCACGACGACCGGACTCGTGCACGGGGGTGCGGACGTGCTCGTCGCCGGGTCGTTCGTCTTCCACGCGCCCGGCGGCCCCCCGGGCGGCATCGCCGCGCTCCGGGCGGCAGCCGCCGCCAGCCTGTAACCCGCCGGGCGGAAACACGCGTGGTGCGAAAGGGGAGGATCGGTCTACGATGACGCCCGTCCAGATCACCTTCGGCTCGCTGCTGGCGGTCGCCCTCCTGGTGACCGTCATCGGCTATCCGCGCAAGTACGGCGCGCTCTCGGGCCGCTCCCGCCTGTACCGAACACTCGGCGTCGGGCTGATCGACCTGCTGCTCGTCGTCATCCTGGTCTTCGTCAGTACGGACTTCTCCTCCATCGTCGATCCGCGCGTGCGCGCCGTCCGCGTGATCATCTACACGCTCACCTTCCTCTTCCTCACCCTGTCGCTCATGGGCCTGGCCGGGCTGGACGTCCTGGAGTCGATCGTCGTCTACCGGCGCGAGCGGCGTGCCGCGCTGGAGCAGATGGTCCGCGAGGAAGCCGCGCGCCAGGTACAGAAACAGCAGCAGGCGCAGCAGGTGCAGGCGGCGCAGGCGGGCGATGCCGACGCGCATGAGAGCCGTGGCGGCAGCGACGAAGCCTGATACCGACGCGTCGGCGGAAGCGCGCGCGCATATGCGGCGCGCGCTGGCCCTCGCCCGGCGCGGGCGGACGCACCCGAACCCCATGGTAGGCGCGGTGGTCGTCTCCCCCGAGGGGCGCGTCGTCGGAGAGGGCTGGCACCGGGGCGTCGGGACGCTCCACGGCGAGGCGATGGCGCTGGAGCGGGCGGGCGACGCGGCCCGCGGCGCGACCGTCTACGTCAACCTCGAACCCTGTTCGCACCTCCATCGCCCGAACGGCGAACCCCGCTACCCCTGCTCCGTGCGCTGCATCGACGCCGGCGTGGCCCGCGTGGTCACCGCGATGGAGGACCCCGACCCGCTCGTCTCCGGTAAGGGATTCGCGCGCCTGCGCGCGGCGGGCATCGACGTCGTGGTCGGCGTCTGCGAGGCGGAGGCCCGCGCGCTCAACCGGGCCTACGTCAAGCACCGCACCACCGGCCTGCCCTACGTGCTCCACAAGGCCGCCATGACCTTCGACGGCAAGATCTGCGCGCCGGGCGGCGACTCCCGGTGGATCACCGGCGAGGCGGCGCGCGCGCACGTCCACCGCATCCGCCACCGGGTCGACGCCATCCTCGTCGGCATCGGCACCGTCCTCGCCGACGACCCGTCGCTCACCACGCGGCTACCCCGAGGGAACGGACACGACCCCTTGCGCGTCGTAATAGATAGCAGACTGGAGACGCCGACCGACGCGCGCGTGAGCCGCGCGGGAACCCTGGTCTTCGGCGCGGAGGGCGGGGCGGACCCGGAGCGTCGCCGCGCGCTGGAGGCGGCCGGGGTGGAAGTGGTGCTGATCCCGGCCGCGGACGCGGGCCGGGTGGATCTCCCGGCGGCGATGCGGGTGTTGGCGGAGAGAGGGGCTTTCTCCGTGCTGCTGGAGGG
>DATLHN010000430.1:0-2610 GCA_035539875.1 Armatimonadaceae bacterium | reverse complement strand
CTCGCTTCCTGCACCTCTTCCGGCGTCAACCGCTCCGCGGCGAACGCGCGCAGGGTTTCGAGGAGGGAGTAGCGCACCTCGGAGGCGTCGGCGACACTGGCGACGAGCGAGTGGGCGCGAAGACGGGCGAGTCCGTCGCCTACCGCCTCCGCCGCGCCGCGGCAGACGGCGGTGGCGGCCTCCACGGTAAAGCCGCCCCGGAAGACCGAGAGCGTGCCAAAGAGGCGGCGC
Source organism: Armatimonadaceae bacterium (assembly GCA_035539875.1). Taxonomy (GTDB): domain Bacteria; phylum Armatimonadota; class Armatimonadia; order Armatimonadales; family Armatimonadaceae; genus CALEKU01. Next base: position 2,379 of record DATLHN010000430.1, on the reverse strand, counting down.
AGGTCCGCGGGGAGCAGGCGATAACTCCAGTCGATCGCGGCGTGGAGGGAGTGGTGCCGGTCACCCGGACCCGCCCGCCGGTCGGCGAGCCGGAGCGCCGCGCCCGCCTCGCCGAGACGCGCCCGCATCTGCGCGGGGGTCAGCGTCCCCGCGCGCGCCGCCACGAGTTCCAGCGCGAGCGGGATGCCTTCGAGTGTCCGGCAGATCGCCAGGACGTCGTCCCGGTTGCGCTCCGTGATCTGGAAGTCGGGCCGGGAGGCGCGGGCGCGGTCGAGGAACAGGGCAACACTGGCGATGCGAGCCGCCTCCTCCAGGACCTCCGGGGTTCTCTGCTCTCCCGCGGCGCGGGAGGTCGGTGGCGGCGTGGGCAGCGGCTCCAGCGGAAGCTCCCGCTCTCCGGGAAGGTGCAGGCGCAGGCGGGACGTTACGAGGAGGCGCAGGTTCGGCGCGCGCTCCAGAAGGGCGAGGAGCAGAGACCCGGCGTCATCGGCGATCTGCTCCAGGTTGTCCAGCACGAGAAGCGGCTCCCCCGGCCGGGCGGCAAGGGCCGACGCCGCGCGGGACAGGAGCGCGTCCGGGCTGTCCGGCGCGGAGCGCGCGCCGCCCCGTGCGAGATCGCCGAGGGCGTCGCAGATCGCCGCGGGTATCCACTCAGCCCGGCGGACCTCGGCGAGCGGAACGAACCAGCGCGGGCCGCCGCCCGGCCGCGCGCGCGCGGACTCCACGGCGAGGCGCGTCTTGCCGGTGCCCCCCGGCCCGGTCAGGGTCACTAGGCGGGCTTCCGCCAGCGCGGCGTGGAGCGCGGCGCGCTCCGCCTCGCGCCCGAAGAACCGGGTCAGGTAGGACGGCAGCCGTACCGGCGGCGGGGGCGGCTCGGACGCCGCCGGGGTCAGCCGCAGCGGCACGTGCTGCGGCGGCGGAGGAGACGGCAGTGCGGACGCCGGAGATGCCGGGGGCGACGCGGCGCCTATGCCGCCGCGACCGTGCCGCGACCCGCCGCCCGCGACCGAGGCGGCCAGCGCCTGAAGCTCCGGGGAGGGCTCGGCCCCCATCTGCGCCTCCCAGCGGCGGGAGAACGTCTCGAACGCGCGGCGGGCGGCGGCACGCTGCCCGTGGTCGGCAAGCAGCGGTAGCAGGGCGAAGAGCGGCTCTTCGGCGAGCGGGTCGAGGTGCGAGGCGTGGCGGGCGAGCGCGAGTCCCGTCTCCGGAGGCAGCTGCGCGGACAGCGCGGACAGCCGCTCGACCGCGGCCTGGCAGAGCCGTTCGCGCTCGGAGACGACCCAGTCGTCGTAAAGCCCGCTCAGGAGCGGCTGGGTGAAGAGCGCGACGACCCTCTGCCCCGCGCGGAGGCGAGCGCCGGGGTCACCCTCTTCGCCCGCGAGGAGGGTGAGAGCGCGTTCGACCTCGGCGACGTCCGTGGTGACCGCTTCCGGGACGAGCTGCACCCGCTCGTGGCCGTCGGCGCGGATCACGCTTCCCGCGCCGATACCGGGGGGCTCGAACTGACGGCGAAGCGAGGAGAGGGCGACGCGCAGCCGCGCGCGGCTCTGCTGCGGCGGCTCGTCCGGCCAGAGCAGTTCGCAGAGCGCCTCGCGGCTATGCCCCTGGGTCCGGAAGAACGCCAGGTAGGCCAGGAGCGACCCCGTCTTACGGGTAGTAAAACGGGAGAACGTTTCGTCGTCGCGGCTAACGCTCAGGTTGCCGAACAGTCGGATGTGCCAGATGTGCATCTCCCCCACCCGTCTCCCCACGCATCTTCCGGACTCCGCACTTTATTCTTCCATAACGTACCAGGCAACCGTGAGGCCATCGTGAGGAGGACCCGTGCTACACTTACAGGGTGGCCTGGCGAATTCACCTGCTCGGGAAGGTCGAGGCGGTTCGGGAGGGGCGTACCCTCTCGCACTTCGAGAGTGCGCGCGTGATCGCGCTGCTGGCGCGCCTGGCGCTCTACCCCCGGCGTGTCCACCCGCGGGAGGAGCTGGTGGAGCTGCTCTGGCCGGACGTGGAGGCGGAAGCCGCTCGGGGCCGCCTGCGCCGCGCCCTCCTGGTACTGCGCCGACAGCTGGAGGATGGGCTGCCTTCCGGAAGCGTCCTCGTCGCCGACCGGCGGAGCGTGCGCCTCAACCGTGAGACCTTCGCGACCGACGTCGCCGATTTCGAGCAGGCGGTCGCGAAGGTCTCACGGTTGAGGCGCACGCTCCGCCGGTCGGCGACGAGGACGCTTCCGGAAGGCAGCCCGTCCTCCAGCTGTCGGCGCAGTACCAGGAGGGCGCGGCGCAGGCGGCCCCGAGCGGCTTCCGCCTCCACGTCCGGCCAGAGCAGCTCCACCAGCTCCTCCCGCGGGTGGACACGCCGGGGGTAGAGCGCCAGGCGCGC
>DATLHN010000429.1:0-2408 GCA_035539875.1 Armatimonadaceae bacterium | reverse complement strand
CCAACGACAATACCGCTGCCTACTGGGTGCCGGCGCGTCTGCCGGCGCGCGGCGAGCCGCTGGCGATGGACTACCTGATGCGCTGGCAGGGCGACGAGCAGCAGAAGCCCCCGGCAGGCTGGGTCACCCAGACCCGGATCGGTCGTGGCTACGAGCAGCCGCGTCCCGGTGAAATGCAGTTCCACGTCGATTTCATGGGCACGGCGCTTGCTCACCTGCCGGACGATTCGCCGACGACCCCGGAAGTCACTACCAGTGACAACGTGAGGGTCTTGCTGGCGAACGTCTATCGGCACCCGATCACTAAGGGGTGGCGCATGACCCTCAAGGTAGAGAACCGCAATGCCACGCAGCCGACCGAGCTGCGGGCCTACCTGCGGCGCGGTCTCGGCCAGCGAGCGGGACGGTTCGTCGACGGGCGGGTGGTTCATCGCGGTGGCAGAGCGTAAGTCCATGTTTCGGAGACGACATCGGAACCGCGCCGCAGGTAGGCCCGCAGCTCAGTCGGCTGCGTGGCATCGCGGTTCTCTACCTTGAGGGTCATGCGCCACCCCTTAGTGATCGGGTGCCGATAGACGTTCGCCAGCAAGACCCTGACGTTGTCACTGGTAGTGACTTCCGGGGTCGGCGGCGAATCGTCCGGCAGGTGAGCAAGCGCCGTGCCCATGAAATCGACGTGGAACTGGATTTCACCGGGACGCGGCTGCTCGTAGCCACGACCGATGCGGGTCTGAGTGACCCAGCCTGCCGGGGGCTTCTGCTGCTCGTCGCCCTGCCAGCGCATCAGGTAGTCCATCGCCAGCGGCTCGCCGCGCGCCGGCAGACGCGCCGGCACCCAGTAGGCAGCGGTATTGTCGTTGGTCTCGTCCTCAGTGTGGAACTGCATCAGCTCCACCCGCCCCGGTCCCCAGTCGCCGATCGGCGTGATCCACACGCTCGGACGCCGGTCGTAGCGCGCCTCCGGGTCTTCGTAGCTGAAGAAATTGCGGTCACGCTGCATCAGGCCGAAGCCGCGCAGGCCCTGCATCGAGAAGCTCGTGGTGAACGGCCGCGGCGGATTGATGAGCGGGCGCCACAGCCATTCGCCGCTGCCGGTTTCGATCTGCAGGCCGTCGGAGTCGTGCACCTCCGGGCGGAAGTCGCCCCGCGGCGGGCTGTTCTCGCCACCGAAGTACATGCTGGTGAGCGGTGCGATGCCGAGCGTGGCCGGCGCGCGCAGGAAAAGGCGCGAGCGCACCTCGACCTCGGTGGCGCTTCCCGGGCGGATCACGAAGCGGTAGGCCCCCGTCACGCGCGGCCCGTTCAGCAACGCGTACACGGTGAGCGCCTGGGCATCGCCCGCCGGACGCTCGATCCAGTAGGCCTCGAAGGCGGGGAACTCCTCGCCGTTCGGGCCGCCCGAGGTGTCGACGCCCAGGCCGCGGGCGGAAAGGCCGTAGTGCTGGCCGGCGCCCACGGCGCGGAAGTAGCTCGCGCCGAGGAAGACGATCACCTCGTCCTTGTAGGTGGTGGCGTTGATCGGCGCGTGGATGCGAAAGCCCGCCACCTCGGCGCGGTCCTGGCCGGCCACGGCGGGCGCCGCGCGGCCGTAATTGAAGCTGGCGCGCGGGATGTCGAGCGGGCGCGCCTGGCCCGCGACGACCTCGTGCAGCTCCACCGGGTGCGCGAAGCCGCGCCCGACGTGGAAGAACTGCAGCTCGAACGGCAGGCCCTCGCGGCGCCATAGCGAGGCCTCGGGACGAAAGCGGATGTCGCGGTAGTCGTCGTAGCTCAGCGCCAGCAGCCTGCCGTTGCCGGTCGGCGCCGGGGCGCGGTAGGGCTGCAGCGCCATCGCCCGGGCCCGCGCCGCGACGGCGTCGAGATCGAAGGCCGCTAGGGCCGCACCCGGCGCCAGCACACCGAAGGCCATGCCGACGGCCACCGCGCGGACGACCGAGCGGGACCAGAGCGCGAGGCGGGGCAGAGGACCGGTGGGCCGGCGGCGGGCCGTCGCGGAGACGGCCGGGGGGTGCGTCATGAGAAGGCGGGAGCGGCGAGGACAAAGCGCATAACGGATCAGGGAAAACTTGGGTGGACAAATCCGAATGCTGCAATGCGGCATATTGTCTATGAAGATGACGTTACGCGGTGTAGGCTTGCTGATTCACCACGTGTAGGACGGCGTCCAATCGTCACCAAGTCCGCGCCGGCGCGGCGGCGGCTTGGCGGGGGCGAACGTCGCTGCGAGCCGCGAGCGGGCGGAGCCGCTCAAGGGACGTCGCCGCGTCGCGGCAGAGGGGAGACGCCGTGTTCCTGCAGCTCTTCGACCCCGAGTCCTCGACCTGGACCTACCTGCTCGGCGACGAAGCGAGCGGCGAAGCGGTGCTGATCGACCCGGTGCTGCCGCAGCTCGAGCGCGACCTGGCGCT
>DATLHN010000428.1:0-9012 GCA_035539875.1 Armatimonadaceae bacterium | reverse complement strand
CCCCGGACCCGGCCCGACTCGACGCTCCCGTGACCGCGGTCAAAGGGGTCGGCGAACGGCTGGCGGGCGTCCTCGGCAAACTCGGCGTCTTCAGTGTCGGCGACCTGCTCACGCACTACCCCCACCGCTACGAAGACCGGTCCCGCTTCGCCCCCGTGCGCGACCTGCGCGACGGCGACGCCGCCACGGTCGCCGGCAAGGTGACCTCCGTCGAGAACCGCCCGACCCGCAACCGGATGGTTATCACCAAGGTCAACCTCGACGACGGCCAGAAGGGCGTCATCACCCTCACCTTCTTCAACAACTGGCGGCTCAAGCAGACCTTCGAGAAACTGGTCGGCGACCGACTCGTCGCCTACGGCACGGTCAAGCGCGGCTACAACTCCGTCGAGATGACCCAGCCGGAGTGGGAGGCGCTGGAGGAGGGCGAGGACTCGCTCTCGGTCGGGCGCATCGTGCCGGTGTACCCGCTCACGGAGGGCATCTCTCAGGGACGTCTGCGCCGCCTGCTGTTCGAGACGGTCGCCGCGCTGGCCGATGCCGTCCCGGAAATACTCCCGGCGACGCTGCGGTCCGAACGGGGTCTGCCGGGCGCTCCCGAGGCGGTGCGCTCGGTCCACTTCCCGCCGGACATGCTCTCGCTGGAGGCGGCCCGCCGCCGCCTCGTCTACGAGGAGCTCCTGGTCCTCCAGCTTCTTCTGGCCGCCCGCCGCCACGCCGCGAGGCAGGCCCCGGGGATAGCCTTCGCCGACGTGACCGGGCCGGTCGCAGAGCTGGAGGCCGCGCTCCCGTTCGCGCTGACGGACGCGCAGAGGCGCGTCATCGGGGAGATCGGGGCGGACATGGCCGCGCCGGAGACGATGAACCGGCTGGTGCAGGGGGACGTCGGCGCGGGAAAGACGGCGGTGGCGATGGCCGCGCTGCTGATCGCCGTGCGCGGCGGCTTCCAGGCGGCGCTCATGGCCCCGACCGAGATCCTCGCCGAGCAGCACCTGCGCGGGGTGCGGGCGACCCTGGAGGAGTTGGGCGTGCGCGTGGACCTGCTCACGGGATCGCGGCCAGAGCGGGAGAAGCGCGCGGTGCGCGACCGGGTCATGGCGGGGGAGACGGGGGTCGTCGTCGGGACGCACGCGCTGATACAGGAGGGCGTGACGTTCCGCCGCCTGGGGCTCGCGGTCATCGACGAGCAGCACCGCTTCGGCGTCCTCCAGCGGGCCGCGCTCGCCGACAAGGGCGAGCGCCGCCCGGACATGCTGGTGATGACCGCGACGCCGATCCCGCGGACGCTGACCCTGACGGTCTACGGAGACCTGGACGTCTCGATCATCGACCAGCTGCCCCCGGGGCGCAAGCCGATCCGGACGCACTGGAAGCGCGGCTCCGACAAGGCGTCGGTCTACGAGGGCGTGCGCAAACTGCTCCAGCAGGGGCGGCAGGCGTACGTCGTCTGCCCGCTGGTCGAGGAGTCGGAGAAGATGCAGGCGCGCGCCGCCACCGAACTGGCCTCGCACCTCGCCCGACACGTCTTCCCTGAGTTCGAGGTCGGCCTCCTCCACGGTCAGATGCCCTCCGAGGAGAAAGATGCTATAATGGCGCGGTTTCGGCAGAACCAGGTGCAAATACTGGTTGCCACGACCGTCATCGAGGTCGGCGTGGATGTTCCGAATGCCGCTGCCATGGTAATAGAAGATGCGGACCGGTTCGGACTGGCGCAGCTGCACCAGCTGCGCGGTCGCGTCGGTCGCGGGCAGCACGCGTCGTACTGTGTCCTGCTGGCAGACCCTAAGACGCCCGACGGCGAGGAGCGGATGAACGTCCTGACGCGCACGAACGACGGATTTAAGATCGCCGAGGAGGACCTGCGGCTGCGCGGCCCGGGCGAGTTCTTCGGGGTGCGCCAGAGCGGCCTGCCCGAAATGCGGATCGCGGACGTCCGGCGCGACGTGGAGGTGCTCGGCGAGGCGCGGTCGGACGCGTTCGACCTCCTCGCGCGCGACCCGGAACTCGCCCGGGCGGAGCACCGCGCCCTGCGGGAGGCCGTGGCGCGCAAGCGGCGGCAGGTCGAGCAGCGGGTGACCACGGCATGAGGTTTTCATGGGTTTGACGGCGATCTACCCGGGCTCGTTCGACCCGGCGACGAACGGACACCTGGACGTGATCACCCGGGCGTCGGGGCTTTTCGACCGCCTGATCGTGGCGGTGGGGCGCAACTCCGGGAAGTCGTCGCCCCTGTTCACGCCCGAGGAGCGGGTACAGATGCTGCGCGAGGTTTCCGCGCCGCTGCCGAACGTCGAGGTGACCACCTTCGACGGGATGCTGGTGACTTTCGCCCGGGAACAGGGCGCGCGTGTCCTGATCAAGGGGCTTCGCGCCGTTTCCGATTTTGAGTACGAATTCCAGATGGCGCTGGCGAATCGACAGCTGGCGCCCGACATAGAGACGCTGTTTCTGATGACGAGCGCGGAACACCTGTATCTGTCCTCGTCGATCGTCAAGGAGATCGCTCGCCTCAGTGGCGACGTGTCGGCCCTGGTGCCGCCCGCCGTCGAAGCCCGACTGAAGGGCGCGCTGAACCGGTAGCCGACAGGAAATTGATAAGGCGAGGGGGCATGAATAAAGACATGGAGTCGAAAGACCAGAAGATAATAGAAACCCTGAAGAACCTCGAACGGCTGGAGTCCCTGGTGGAGGACTCTCCGCACCTGTTCGGATTCTTCTTCCGCTTCAACGACGAAGAGTTCTACATGCTCGTCAACAAGATCCGCGCGTCGCTCCCGGAGGAGCTTCGCCGGGCGGGCAAGATCGCGCAGAACTCCGACAAGATCATGGAGGCGGCGCAGACCGAGGCCGAGCAGTCCGTCGTATCGGCGCGCAGCGAGGCCGCTACCCTCCTCGAGGAAGCGCGGGCCGAGGCCGGACGCATCGTCGAGGAGGCCCGCGCGACCGCCGGGAACCAGGTCCAGCAGGCGGAGGCGAAGGCCGCCGCCATGGTCGAGGAGTCCGAGATCGTGCGGATCGCCCGCGCGCAGTCGGGCGACATCGTGCGGCGGGCCGAGCGCGAGGCGGACGACATCCGGGCGGGGGCGGACGAGTACGCCCGTGAGGTGCTGCTTGCCCTGGAAAACAACGTCGCCGAGGCCATGACACAGGTCGAGGGCCGCATCGGCTCGGTTCTGGGCACGATCCAGCGCGGGCGGCAGGCGCTGGAGCGCCGCAAGCCCGATACCGCCGCGGGCGCGGCGGAGCGGCGCGAGAACATGGCAGTGTCGTCCGCGAACGGGACCGGGAAGAGTACCGCTTCGCCCGGCCCGGTACCCGTTGGGAACGCCCGCGGGTAGGGCACGCGGGGCGGGGCGGGTGCCCCCCCTCCGGGGGGCTGCCGCGTGATATATTAGGCATCATGGATAGCCGAAATACCGAGAAACGTCCCGCCACGGAGGGGGGCGCCGACGCCGCCGCGCCGCGGAGCCGCTTCGCCTACCACGGCGAGGACGAACTCCTGCTCGAAGGCGGCGTCCACTCCGTGACGTCCGGGGACGCGTCGAAGGGAATCGTGGGTACCGGGCGTTCCGGAGCGCCCGGCCCCGAGGAGCGCCTGCTCGACATTACGGAGATCGTCCGTAACGTCGGGATGCGCTATCGGCACGTTTTCCGCATTCCGCCCTTCCAGCTGGGCGACATGGACGCGGCCGCGCCGGTGGAGGGGGAACTGACCCTGACCAACGGCGGCGCGGCGCTTCTCCTGCGCGGGCGCGCGAAGACACAGCTGCGGATGGAGTGCACGCGCTGCCTGACGCCGACGCTCCAGCCGGTGGAGACGGAACTGGAAGAGGCCTTCGACCTCGTCGCCAGTCACGACGCCTTCCAGCAGGACGAGGTTCATGCCGTGGACGACGACACCCCGGCGTCGGTCATCTCCGGCAACATACTGGACCTCGGGGACCTGCTCCGGCAGAACCTCCTGCTCGCCGCGCCCGTTCAGCCGCTCTGCCGCGAGGACTGCCCCGGCATCGACCTCTCGGGTCGCGAGGATGCCGAGTTCATCCCGGAGGGCACTGGCAGCGCCGCGGTGGAGGAGGGGCCGGACGAACAGCCGGATAATCCGCTCCGGCACCTGGCCGAGATGCTCAAGGAGAAGCGCCGGCGCGAAGAAAACGGCGGCTCCTGACCGTACGGGCGGGACAATCCGCCGAATGTGTGATACAACCAACCGAACCGCGCCTTCGGGGCGCGGTTTGTCATGATTAACGGCATTTGATAGTTCTGCATAGGAAATGAAATAAGATGGCTCTGCCGAAACGTCGTCACTCCAGCACGCGCCAGGCCAAGCGGCGCACCCACTACAAGCTCTCCGCCCCCAGCGTGTCGGAGTGCCCGCGCTGTCACGCGGCGCGCCTGCCCTACCACATCTGCCCGGGCTGCGGCTTCTACAACGGCCGCCAGTGGGTCGAGCCGAAGGCCCAGCGCCGCGCCACCGCCGACGAGGCTTAAGTCTCGCGCGTGGTGCCGTCGACCGGACGCGGAGCCGAAACGCCGTTGCGCGATAGTACCCGTCGGATTCGAGTGGCCGTGGATGCCATGGGGGGCGATCATGCGCCCGCCGAGGTCGTCCACGGCGCGCTTTTGTATGCCCGGATGGCGGTGGAGGGGAGCGTCCCGCCCGCCGACGTCCTGCTCGTGGGCGACGCGCCGCGCGTCGAATCCGAGATGCGGGCTCATTCCGCGCAGGCCGGGCTGACCTATCCCCCGGTCGGCATCGAGGTGATCCCTACGACCCAGGTCATCGGGATGGACGAGCACCCTACCGAGGCGGTGCGCGATAAGCGCGACTCGTCCCTGGTGCGGAGCGTCTCCCTGGTGCGCGAGGGGCAGGTCGATGCCTGTTTCTCCGCGGGCAATACCGGCGCGATGATGGTCGCCGCGCTTCAGATCCTGGAACGCGCCGAGGGGGTCAAGCGTCCGCCGATCGCCACCACGCTGCCGACCGAAGCGGGCGGCTTCGCCGTGCTCGTGGACGCCGGGGCGAACGTGGACTGCAAGCCCGGTCAACTGGTGCAGTTCGCTCTGCTCGGCTCGGTCTACGCGAGCGCCGTCCTCGGCATCGAGAACCCGCGCGTGGGTCTCCTTTCCAACGGGGAGGAAGACAGCAAGGGCAACGAGACCACCCGGGAGACGCTCGGGCTTCTCCGGGCCGCCGCCGGTACGGGCCTCAACTTTATCGGCTATGTCGAGGGGAACCACGCCTTCGAAGGGGGCGCGGACGTTATCGTCTGCGACGGATTCGAGGGGAACATCCTCCTGAAGGGGGCGGAAGGCACCGCTCGCATGGTGCTGACCGCGCTCCGGGATCACATTCGCGACGAGCCTGACGAGGGCGCGCGCGAGACGCTTAAAAGGGCGTTGGGGGTGCTGCGGCAGCGGGCGGACTACGCGGACGTCGGGGCCGCGCCACTGCTCGGGGTGAAGGGCCTCGCCTTCATCGGACACGGGCGCTCCAGCGCCGCGGCGATCGCGAGCGGCATCCGCCAGGCCGCGCGCGCCGCGCACTCCGACTACCTGCAGGCCGCGCGCAGCGCGCTGCTCACGGCGCAGCAGAAGTAACGGCAGCAGTAACGGCCGCGAGCGACACGGCGGCTGAAACGGAACGAATGGCTTTGGAACTGCGCAGCGCCCGCGTCGCGGGCATCGGGATGTACGCCCCGGAGCGTATCCTCACGAACCAGGATCTGGAAGTGCTGGTCGAGACGACCGACGACTGGATCGTCTCCCGCACGGGTATCCGCGAGAGACGGATCGCCGCCGCGGACGAAGCGACCTCCGATCTCGCCCTGCCCGCCGCCCGGGAGGCGCTGCGCACCGCGGGCGTGGACCCCGCCGACCTCGACCTCATCGTCCTCGCCACCTGCACCGGGGACATGGGCACGTTCCCCGCCACTGCCACCATCGTGCAGGCGGAACTGGGCGCACGCCGCGCCGCCGCCTTCGACGTCGCCGCGGTCTGCTCGGGGTTCACCTTCGCGCTCGACATCGGCGCGCAGTTCATCGAAACGGGGCGGGCGAACAACGTCCTCGTCATCGGCGCGGAGACGCTCAGCAAGGTCGTGGACTGGACCGACCGCAACACGTGCGTCCTCTTCGGCGACGGGGCGGGCGCGGCCGTTCTCCAGCCCTGCCCGCCGGGCGAGGGACTCCTTGGCAGCGTTCTGGGCACCGACGGCAGCGGCGCGTGCCTGCTGAACATCCCCGGCGGCGGCTCGCGCCTGCCGCTCACCCCGGACGCCATATCCGAGGGCCAGGGGTTCATCAAGATGAAGGGGCGCGAGGTCTTCCGGTTCGCCGTCGAGATCATGGGCGAGGCCGCGGTGCAGGCGCTGACGAAGGTGGGGCTGACCCCCGCCGACGTTGACCTGTTCGTTCCGCACCAGGCCAACGTCCGCATCATCGACGCCGCGATGCAGCGCCTGAAACTCCCGCCGGAGAAGGTGTACGTGAACGTGGACCGGTACGGCAACACCTCCGCCGCGTCGGTGCCGATGGCCCTGTACGAGGCCTGGAAGCAGGGCAAGGTGCGGCCCGGCGACATCGTGGTAACGGTCGGCTTCGGGGCGGGACTCACCTGGGGGGCGAACGTCATAAAGTGGGGGGACCTGCTTCCGTGAGCCGACTGGTCTTCGTATTTCCGGGGCAGGGCGCGCAGGCCGTCGGCATGGGCCGCGACCTGTACGACAACTTCCCCGAGGCGCGCCGGGCGTTCGACGCCGTGGACGACGCCTGCGGGTTCTCCGTCAGCGGCCTCTGCTTCGGCGGGCCGGAGGACGCGCTCAGGCAGACCGAGAACACGCAGCCCGCGCTCTACGCCGCGTCCGTCGCGGCCCTGGCGGCGTGCCGCGCCGCGGGCCTGGAGCCCGCCGCCGCCGCCGGCCACTCCATCGGAGAGTACGCGGCACTCTGCGCCGCGGGGGTGTTCGACGTGGCCGCGGGCGCGCGGCTGGTCCGCACCCGCGCTCAGGCGATGGCGCTCGCGGCGGCCGAGCGGCCGGGGGCGATGGCCGCCGTCCTCGGCGCGGACTTGGACGCCGTCCAGGCCGCGTGCGCGGACGCCGTGCCGCACGGGGTCGTCGTCCCGGCGAACCTGAACGCCCCCGGCCAGATAGTGATCTCCGGCGAGTCCGCGGCCGTCGAGGCGGCATCGGCGCTGCTCAAGGAGCGTGGCGCGGCCAAGCGCGTGGTCCCGCTCGCCGTCTCCGGCGCGTTCCACTCGCCGCTGATGCGCCACGCCGCCGAGACCATGACCGGCCCGCTGGGCGAGGCGGCGCTTTCGGACCCCGCGATCCCGGTCCTCGCCAACGTCACCGCGGACTACGAGCGCACGGCTGACGAGGTCCGCGCGAACCTGGCGACCCAGGTCGCGGGGCCGGTGCGGTGGGTCGAGACCATCGAGCGGTTCGTGGCCGACGGCTACGACACGTTCGTCGAGTGCGGCCCGGGGAGCGTCCTGGCAGGGCTGATCAAGCGGATCGCGCCGGACGCGCGCACGTTTTCTGTCGGGGATGCGGCGTCGCTGTCCGCCGCTAAGGAGGCGCTGAGCACCGCATGAGCCTGTCCCTCTCTCTGGAAGGCAAGTCCGCCATCGTGACCGGCGCGGGCCGGGGCGGGAAGGGCATCGGCCGCGGCATCGCGCTCGCGCTGGCCGAGGCGGGCGCGGACGTGGTCATCACCGCGCGCTCGAACGTCGCCGACGCCGAGGCGGTCGCGGAGGCGGTGAACGCGCTCGGACGCCGGGGCATCGCCGTCACGTGCGACGTCTCCGACGCGGCGTCCGTCGACGCCCTGTTCGAGGGGACGAAGGCCGAACTGGGCCGCGTCGACATCCTGGTCAACAACGCGGGCATAACCCGCGACACGTTGCTGTTGCGCATGAGCGAGGACGACTGGGACGCGGTGATGCAGGCCAACCTGCGCGGCACCTTTCTCTGCACGCGCGCGGCGGCGAAAGTCATGCTCAAGCAGAGGGCCGGGCGCATCGTCAACATCACCTCGGTGATGGGGCAGGTGGGGAACCCGGGACAGGCGAACTATTCCGCGTCGAAGGCGGGCATAATCGGTTTCACGCGCACGGTCGCGCGGGAACTCGGTTCACGGGGCATCACGGTAAACGCGGTCGCCCCCGGATTTATCGAAACGCAGATGACCGACGGCTTTCCGGAGGAGGCGCGGCAGGGTATCCTGACGAAGATACCCGCGGGGCGTCTGGGGACGCCGGAGGACGTGGGCGCGGCGGTGGCCTTTCTGGCATCCGACGCGGCCTCCTATGTCACCGGACAGGTGCTGACCGTGGACGGCGGCATGACGGTGTGACGCCGCGCTAAGCGGAATTCGGGGCGATACAGAGCGGGGGCGGGCTGGACCGGCCTCCGGCCCACCTTCTACCAATCACAGGAGCAGTTAACAATGTCTTCGACGTTTGACCGGGTCAAAAAGGTCGTAGTGGAGCAGTTGGAAGTGAGCGAGGATCAGGTCACGCCGACCGCCTCGTTCGTGGACGATCTGGGCGCGGATTCGCTCGACGTGGTCGAGCTGGTCATGGGCCTGGAGGAGGAGTTCGACGTCGAGATCCCCGACGAGGACGCGGAAAAGATCGCGACCGTCGGGGACGCCATCGCCTACATCGACGACAAGACCAAGGGCGCGTAAGTAACCCCGCCGCCCGGCCGCGTGTCCCGCACAATCGGGACACGCGGCCGGGCGGCGGGGTGAGAACCTCATGAGCAGTAAACGTATCGTTGTCACGGGCCTCGGGGCGATCACACCCATCGGCATCGGCGCCGAAACCTACTGGAACGCCCTGCTCGCGGGCACCCCCGGCATGGGGCGGATCACCCTCTTCGACCCCGAAGCCTTCGACGTCAAGATCGCGGCGGAGGTCAAGGGCTTCGAGGCGGGCGACTACATGGACCGCAAGGAAGCGCGCAAGATGGACCGCTTCGCGCAGTTCGGCGTCGCCGCCGCGAA
>DATLHN010000427.1:0-1875 GCA_035539875.1 Armatimonadaceae bacterium | reverse complement strand
TGCGGCTGCGGGAATATCGGCGGTCGCGGCGGCGGCGGCCCTGTCCGGCTGCACCAAGGCGGCCAACAAGCCGCTCTCGCAGTCGGAGAAGGACATGATGCGCCAGCCCGCGGGCTCCGTCCCGATGCCGCCCGAGGCGGCGGAGGCGATGAAGAGGGGCAGGACGGCGCCCCCGCCGGGTCCGCCCCCGCCGGGGCCGCCCGCGGCGGCCCCGCGGTAACCCGACACCCGACGAAAGCCGTACCCGAGGTTTCCGCCACCATGCCGTTGCTGTCGCGGACGCTCGCCGTCTGCCTGTCGCTCCCCTTTGCCATGACTTCCACACCGTGCGCGGGCGTGTACGAAGACCGGGCTGCCGGACAGACGGCGGCGGTGCGATCCGCGCCGCGCGGCAATGGGTCTTTCTCCCGCCTCGAAGCGCGGTTCGAACTGCCGGGGTTGACGGGCAATCCGTTCGACTTTACCGAGAACGACGTCCGCGTCACGCTCGCGGGGCCGGGCGGCGCGAGCGTGGAGGTCCCGGCGTTCTTCGACGGCGGCGCTACCTGGCGCGTCCGCTACACGCCGTCGAAGCCGGGCGCGTACCGCGTCGGCGCGGTGACGCGCAATGGTAATAAGGTCGACGCGAAGGGCGTGTCGCCCGAAACGCTGACGGCGTCCGGGCCTGCGCGGCCCGGGTTCGTCCGGCGCGGTCCCGGGGCGGGACTCCTGTTCGCTTTCGACGATGGAAATTCGTACTACCCGGTCGGGTTCAACATCGGCTGGACGCGGGACACCCCTAAGGAGTTCGACGCCTACTTCACCCGGATGGGGGCCAGCCGACTGAACTGGTCGCGCGTCTGGATGTGCCACTGGGACGGCAAGAACCTGGACTGGGTGCAGGACGGGAAGGTAGAGCCGGGGCATCTGAGCCTGGACGTCGCGCGGCGCTGGGACGCCCTGATGGAGAGCGCCGAGAAGAACGGCGTCCGGGTGCAGGTCGTCCTCCAGCACCACGGCCAGTACTCCAGCACGGTCAATCCGAACTGGCCGGACAACCCCTGGAACGCGAAAAACCCCGGCGGGTTTCTCGCGACGCCCGAGGAGTTCTTCACCTCCGAGAAGGCGCGCGCGCTCACCCGAGCCAAGTACCGCTACGTCCTCGCGCGGTACGGCGCGTATGACTCCGTCCTGGCGTGGGAGCTTTTCAACGAGGTCGAGTGGGTCGACGCCATCAAGAACGGCAAGCCCGAGACGGTCGTCGCGTGGCACCGGGAGATGGCCGACTTCCTGAAGAAGAACGACGCGCACGGGCACCTCGTCACCACGTCCTCGAAGCCCGAGATCGAGGGACTTTACGACGCCGTCGATTACGTCCAGCCCCACCACTACCCGAGCGACGCCGTCGGCGCGGTGATGGCGCACGACAGCGCCGCCTGGAAGAAACCCGTGTTCGTGGGCGAGATCGGGCCGCAGGGCGACCTGAAGGGCGACGACGGGCGCTTTCTGCGGCGCGCGCTCTGGGCGAGCATGATGACCGGGGCGAGCGGTGCGGCCCAGTACTGGGACTGGGAGAACGTGGACGCGCGCGGCCTGTACAGCGCGTTCCGCTCGGCGGCCGACTTCGCGAAGCTGGCGGACCTCGGAGGGTGGAGCGGCACGAGCGCTTACCTTCCGGTGGCGACGGCAACTCCGGGCAGCGTCTCCGCAGGGCCGGGTCGCGGCTGGGAGGCGGCGAAGCGGACGGAGTACGCCGTGCTCCCGTCCGGGCGCATCGAGGGGATCGACGAGATGCCCTCCTACCTCCAGGGGACGGCGCACCGGGAGATGTTTCCGAAAGCCACCTTCCGCGTCCGGCTGGAGAAGCCGGGACAGGTGCGGGTACGGTTCCGGCAG
>DATLHN010000426.1:0-2820 GCA_035539875.1 Armatimonadaceae bacterium | reverse complement strand
GGCGTCTACGATCATGGCTATTCCGGTGGGTACTCCGCAGCGCGCGCGCTGGCGAGGGCTATAGAGAACCTGCGCTCGCTGTGCGAGTTTACCACCCGAGCGCCGCATCTGTAAACAGGATTCGCGTCCGGTAGGCGCGATCGAAAGGGAAAGGGGACGAAAGACCGGAAGAATCTGGATAGGTAGACCGCCGCGCGGACCGACAACCCGATCCGCGCGGCTCCCGGGAGGCAGACGATGCGAGATCCGAGACAGGTACAGGTGTGGGCGGGGCGTTTTCCGTCGCGGGCCTGCCTAGACGCCTATTTTGAGGAGGTGTACGACGCGGGCGACGGAGAAGAGGAAGCGACGCCTCCCATTTCCGCGTTCGCGGCGGGTCAGGGCGAGCGGTTCTACGACCACGACGCGCTGGAGGTGAGTTTCTCGCCGGGGCCCGCCGCCGACCTCCGTCCCCTCCTGGAGGCGCACTCATTCTCCACGTCCTACGTCGACGCGGTAACGTCGGCGGTGCAGTCGAGCGGGATGCGGGACGCCAATACGCTCGTCCTGTTCTTCGGCGTGGGGCTGGAGCATCCCCGTTCCGTGTCCGAAGAGGGCGTCGCACTGGACTACCTCGGCGCGTTCGACTGCGACCCCGCCGCCGAGTCCGTCGAAGCGCGGCGGCTCCGCGAAGCGGGCATTCCCGCGACGGTGCGCCTCGAAATCCAGTCCGCGGGTCACGCCCGGTTTCAGGGAGAAGCGGTGCGAGCCGTCGTGATCGGCAGTCGGGGACTGGTGATCGGACGCGGCGGCATCGACGGCGACGGCGATGCGGCGACCCGAGACGTCCCGTACCTCGACGTCGCCGCCCTCGCGGATGCCGACGCGGTCGCGGCAGTCCAGGTCCGAATCTATCGCGACCCGTTCGACCAGTGGGTCGTGGAAGACCTCGGCCGCAACGGCCTGACGTCTATTGGCGGCACGGTGCTCCGCGGCGAGCGATCCATGCCCTGGCACGAGGACCGGCTCGGCGTCGGGGCGGTCACGTTTCGCTGGAACGGTTTTCCGGACGGAGAGCCCGCGTGAACCGCGGGCGCGTCGGGAGGTTCCGCGGGCCGAACGGTGGCTAAAACGGAAAAGCCCGCGGTCACCGTGACGCTGACCGCGGGCTTTCCTTCCGCATCCGGGTTTCGGGCGGTTGACTCTGCGAGTGGGCGGGCGCGCTACGAGACGCGCCCGGCGACGACGGCATCGCCGCTATGGCGGCGCGTCTGCGTCCAGCCGCAGTTGTCGCAGCTGTAGCGAATCGCCACCTCCCCGTTGCTCAGTTGCTCGCGCGCATCTTCGTGCGCCAGCTCCCGGCAATCGACGCAGCGCACCGCGCGCCGGTCCCACTCCAACGTCGATGTCTGCCGCACTTTCGTCGCCGACTCCGGCGACCGCACGGCACTCCGTGACGCGACCTGCCAGTTGCTGGTCACGTGATACGATCCGTTCCCAACCGAGGTCTCCACGGAATTCTTCATTGAATTCGCCACTTACTTCTCCTTTAAGGTTGATGGACCGCCTCCCCGCGGGGGGCGCGACGGTTCCTCACCTCTGCTTATTCGGACGTTTGAACGTCCCTCGTTAGCATTCTATCGCATCCTCGCCGCCTGCGGGACCGCCGACCGCCGAACGGGCCGCATTTTCCGCCGGTAAGGTGCCGCGCGTGCGATAGCCATTCCTACTACCGAATGACCGGCACGTTGCCCTTGAAGACGTACAGGGCGAGGACGGCGTCGGCGAAGCCGAGCAGCGCGAGAAAGTAGAGCGGCGGCCAGCGGAACAGGTAAAACGCCCCGCCGCCGAGCAGGGCGAGCAACAGCAGCAGCGCCGCATGCGGCCACTCCAACTCCTCGAGGGAGACGCCGACCACGAGAAGGACGACGAAAGCAGCGGCGAAGAACAGCACGCGACTCCTCCGGGTTTCAGCCGAGTTGACCTGATCGGATTGTACCCCGTCGCGCCAACATCGGGCGCGGATGGGGAAGGAGCCGGGCGGGCGGCGCTACCTCCTCCGCCGCTGGTGACGGCGTCCCATGGCAACGGCGGCGCGCACCAGCCACTCGGGCGTTCCCGCGCCACGAAGCCCCTGCACCTTCGCCGCGAAATAGGCCTTGTCACTGTAGTACCTCTCCGAGAAGTCGGAAGAGGGGTCCAGGAGCGCGCGGACGCACCGGTCTGCCTTCTCCGCCATTTCCGGCCCCCGTATTGCCGGGGGAAGACGCCGGGCGAAAGCACGCTCCGCCCGGTAGCAGGCGGCCTCGATGCGCGCGCGCTCGCCCCCCTCTGTGTAACCCAAGCCGCGGCGATAAAGGCGCGCGTGCATCGCCTCGTGGGCGAGGGTGCTGGCGACGTCGGCGGGCGCGGCGTCGAGCAGGTAATCGACGTTCAACTCGCACACGCGGAGGCGGTCGATCCACACGCCTGCGAGGCCACTCGCACTGAGGACGAGTACGCAGCCCACGTCGCGCCGCAGGTGCGCGAAGCGGCGCGGGCAGTGTCGGCGCAGGAGCGCGAGTGCGAGCGCGATCTTCTCGAACGCCGCCTCGCGCTCGTCACGACTGAGCAGGAACACGCCCACCGGCACGCCCTCGACCACCCGTTTGTGCGACCAGCGCCAGGCGAAACGCCGGGTGCGTTCGTGTCCGCTCAGGCTGCGGGCGGAGTCTCGCTCGCGTTTCGCCCTTCTTTCTGCGTTCATCCCGTCCTGATTCGATCCCTGCGGACGGTTTCCCTTACCCCGCGTTTGACGGAGGCGGGCGGGCGGGCGGCGAAACGGGTGGCATGGATGTAAAC
>DATLHN010000425.1:0-7222 GCA_035539875.1 Armatimonadaceae bacterium | reverse complement strand
GTGCGCCTTGCGGTCGGGGTACGACGCCCCGGGGCCGCGGCCCCGCCAGGTCAGCGTGTCCAGCGCGCCGTCCGCGAAGAGCGTGAAGCCGACCTTCGGCAGCGGGGGCAGATCGCCGATCGGAGTCAGGGCGTTGTCCATGAGCACGGTGCCGTCGGCAAGGACGGTGTAGGCCGTCTCCTGCCGGAAGCCCGCGCCCTTGAACCCGAGTACGTCGAGCGTCACGGCGACGCGCGCGGCGGAGCCGCCCTCGACCGTCTCGGCGCGGAACGCGCGGACGTGGTGCGCGAGCTGACTCAAGCCGGACTCGAAGAAGGGCTTGCGGAGCCAGATGTCGTTGTCGGTGAGCGCGCGGTAGAGGTTCAGCCGCGGGCCGCCGGTGGGGGAGAGCGTCTCCCTGCCGCCGTAGGCGAGCGAGTCCATACGCCCGGTCGCGCGGTCGAAGCCGATCGAGAAGCCGTCGCCGGAGATCGTCACCTTCCCGCCTGACTCCGTGACGGCGACGATCCCCTTCGCCGCGATCGGCCTCGCGGGCTCGCTCCACGCGGGCACGGCGACCTGCGCCGCGGCGACGCTGTGGCCCGCCGTCGCCCACGGCGTATCCGCCTTCGTGACGAACGAGACGTTCAGGAAGTACTCCGCGCCCGGATTCGGCGTCGCCACGGGCATGAGCGGGATGGCGAGCGAGTTGGTCTGGAGCGGGGCGACGTCCGGCGCGGGCAGTGTCCCCGACTGGACCGTACGGCCGTCCTCGGTCAGGCTCCAGCGGACGTCGAACGCGGACAGGTTCGTGAACGAGAACTTGTTGCGGACCGATAGGACGCCGCTGGACGCGTCCCCCGCGGCGGTCACGGCGACGCTCTGGTAGACCCGCTTCACCTCGCGCAGCTTGGGCGTCTCCTGCCGGTCGGAGGTGACGACGCCGTTGCAGGAGAAGGGGCCGTCGTTGGGCTGGTCGTCGAAGTCGCCGCCGTAGGCGTAGTACCACCGGCGCTCGCCGTCCGGGCCGACCGGCTCGTCCGTGTACTTGCGCAGGGACTGATCCACCCAGTCCCAGATGCAGCCGCCCATGTTGCGCGGCGACGACTCGAAGGCGTCCACGTACTCCTTCAGGTTGCCCATCGCGTTGCCCATCGCGTGGGCGTACTCGCAGAGGAAGAACGGCTTGTCGGACTTCTCGCGCCCCTGCGCCAGCACGTACTCCACGGTCGGGTACATGACGCTGACCACGTCGGCGACCTCGTTCATCCGCTCGTAGTGGACGGGCCGCGACGCGTCGAGCGAGCGGACCAGCGCGGAAGTCGCCTCGAAGTTGACCCCCGGCCCGGCTTCGTTCCCCAGAGACCACATGACGATCGACGGGTGGTTCTTCTGGCTCTGGACCATCCGCTCGGTGCGGTCGAGGTGCTGCGCCTTCCACTCCGGTTTGTTGCCAAGCGATTTGTCCAGGTCGTAGCCCATGCCGTGCGACTCGACGTTCGCCTCGTCGATGACGTACAACCCGTAGCGGTCGCACAGGTCGTACCAGTACGGGTCGTTCGGATAATGGGAGCAGCGCACCGCGTTGACGTTGTTGCGCTTCATCAGGAGGAGGTCCTGCTCCATCCGCGCGCGGGTGACGGTGCGGCCCGTGTCGGGGTCGTGCTCGTGCCGGTTGACTCCCTTGATCTTGACCGGGACGCCGTTGACGGTGAAGACGCCGTTCTTCCACTCGACCTTGCGGAACCCGAAGCGGCAGGAACGCGCCTCGGAGACGCCGCCGTCCTCGTCCCGCAGGGTGACCACGAGGGTGTACAGGTACGGCGTCTCGGCGGTCCACTTGCGGGGGGCGGGCACTGGTGCGCTCAGGGTGACCGCCGCCTCACGCCCGGCGGCGAGTGCCGCGACCGGCGCACTGGCAAGCGGGGACGCGCCGCCGCTGCCGCCCACCGCCTTCCCGTCGGCGTCCAGCAGGGAGATTTCGACCGAGCATGGCCTCGCCTCGCCGCTTTCGGCCCGGTTGCGCACCTTCGCGGTCACGGTCAGGGTCGCGCCCTCATACCGGGCGTCCAGGTCGGCGCGGGCGAAGAAGTCACGCACCTCGACCTCCGGCACGGAGAAGAGGCCGACCTCGCGGAAGATGCCGCCGTAGCGGAACATGTCCTGGTCTTCGAGGTACGAGCCGTCGCACCACTTGTAGACCTCGACCGCCAGCAGGTTCTGCCCGCCCGGCTTCAGGTAGGGGGTGACGTCGAACTCGGCGGGGTCCTTGCTGTCCTCGCTGTAGCCGACCTTCCTGCCGTTCACCCAGACGTAGAACGCGGAGTAGACGCCTCCGAAGCGCAGGATCGTGCGCCGCCCGTCCCACGCCCCCGGCACCGTGAACGTCGTCCGGTAGGAGCCGACCGGGTTGTAGTCGTGCGGGATGCGGGGCGGGTCCGCCGGGAAGGGGTAGCGGATGTTGGTGTAGATAGGGACGCCGTAACCCCGCATCTCCCAGCAGGAAGGAACGGGTATGCTCGCCCACACGGAGTCGTCGAAGCCTTCTTCGACGAACGCCGCGGGCCGGTCGGCGGGCTTGCCCACCCAGCAGAACTTCCAGTCGCCGTTCAAAGAAAGCCAGTAGGGCGTCTCCGCGCGCTCGCAGGCGGCGGCCGAGCGCGCGTCGGGGAACGACCAGGAGGTCGCGCGCGCGGGCTCTTTGTTGACCGCGAAGACGTCGACGTCTTCCCAGTCGGGGAGGGTACTGCTGGTTCCGCCCGCAGCGGCGGTCGGGGCGAGGGCGGCGATAATCCTCATGCGGCAGGCTCCAGTGCCGTCCCGCGGGAAGGAAGCGCGGGACAAAAACGGTAATAGTGTATCATGTTTTTGGCGGGTTTCGCGGCGGGGAGGTTTTTCCCGGGCGCGGGTTAAAACTCTACCCACTTTGCGTACGAGGCGACGAATGAAGCGACGGCACTTTCTCTTTGGATTTCTCCCGGCGGCGCTCCTCCTGACGGTGGCCGCCGCCGGATGCACCCCGCAGCAGAATACCGCTGGCGGAGGCGGCACCGCGGCGTCCCCGGCTCCGGGCGGCGGAAGCTTGGGCGGCGACCGGCCCAAGATCGGGTTCGTGGTCAAGTCCGCGACCGAGGTCTGGTTCCAGCAGGAGTGGAAGTTCGCGCAGGAGGCGGCGGACAAACTGGGCTTCGACCTGGTCAAGATCGCGGCGGACGACGCGGACAAGGTGCTCTCCGCGCTGGACAACCTTGGGGCGCAGGGGGCGAAGGGCGTCATCATCTGCAGCCCGGACGTCAAACTCGGACCGGCCATCGTCAGCAAGGCGAAGGACAATAACCTGAAGCTGATGAGTGTGGACGACCGCCTGGTCGGCGCGGACGGCAAGCCGCTGGCGGACGTCCCGCACCTCGGCATCTCCGCGCGCGACATCGGGCGCAGCGTCGGGAAGGCGATCGCGGCTGAGATGAAGAAGCGCGGCTGGAAGCCCGCGGAGGTCGGGGCGGTCGCGCTGACCATAGACGAGCTGGAGACGGCCCGCGAGCGGGTCGGCGGCGCGACCGAGGAACTGGTGAAGGCGGGCTTCCCCGAGGCGAACATCTACAGGACGCCGTGGAAGCGCCACGACATCCCCGGCGCGCTGGACGCCGCCAACCCCACCCTGACGCAGCACCCGGACGTCAAGAAGTGGGTCGCCTTCGCCTCCAACGACGACGGCGTGCTCGGCGTGGTCCGGGCCACCGAGGGACGCACCATACCCGCCTCCGACGTGATCGGCGTCGGCATCAACGGCACCAGCGGCGTGGACGACTTCAAGAAGCCGAACCCGACGGGCTTCTTCGCCTCGGTGCTGCTCAGCCCCCGCCGCCACGGCTACGACACCGCCGAGGCGATGTATCGCTGGGTGACCGAGGGCAAGGAACCGCCGAAGGAGACGTACACCACCGGTACGCTCATCACGCGCGAGAACTACCGGGAGGAGATGAAGAAGGAGGGACTCCTCTGAGCGTCCCCGCCACCGCCCCCTCCCGCCTCCGGCGTCTCTGGGACGTCACGGGCATGGCGCTGGTCTTCGCGCTGCTGTTCGTGGGGCTCTCGGTCTTCGTGCCCAACTTTCTCGGGGTCCCGAATCTGAAGGGGCTCGCGCTCTCGGTAACGACCGTCGGCATCATCGCCTGCACCATGCTCTTCTGCCTGGCTGCGGGCGACTTCGACCTCTCGGTCGGCTCGGTCGTCGCGCTCGCGGGTGTGATCGCCGCGCTCGTCGTCAACAAAACGGGGAGCGTCGCCCTCGCGCTCCTGGTCCCGGTCCTCGCCGGGGCGTTCGTCGGCAGCGTCAACGGATTCATCATCGCCAGGCTGCGCATCAACGCCCTCATCACGACGCTGGCGACGATGCAGATAGTGCGCGGGATCGCCCTGATACTCTCCGATGGCTCCTCCATCGGCGTCTCCAGCGAGGCGTTCACGAGGCTGGGCGGGGCGCAGTTCCTGGGCCTCACCTCGCCGGTCTGGATACTCGGCCTCTGCTTCCTGGTCTTCGGCCTCCTGATCAGCCGCACGGTCTACGGACGCCACACCCTGGCCGTCGGCGGCAACGCCGAGGCGTCCCGGTTCGCCGGCATCGACGTCGCCCGGACCAAGATACTGATCTTCGCCGCCCAGGGCGCGGTCGCGGCGTTCGCCGGGGTCCTGCTCGCCTCGCGCGTCACCAGCGGCCAGCCGAACACGGCGCAGGGGCTGGAGCTACAGGTCATCTCCGCCTGCGTCCTCGGCGGGGTCTCCCTGACCGGCGGCGTCGGCACCATGACCGGAGTCGTGGTCGGCGTCCTCATCATGGGCACGGTCCAGAACGCGATGAACCTGCTCAACATCGCCCCGTTCTACCAGCTCGTCGCCAGCGGCGTCATCCTCCTCGCCGCCGTCCTGATCGACGGCCTGAAGACCCGGGCGCGGTAGGCGCGGCCGGGCTGCTCGGCTCCGGCTTCCCCGGGTGGTAAAGTGGGGTATCGAAGCAGAACGGCAAAACCCGGAGCCGTCATCGCCTACCGCCGACGCCCTGCCGCTCTGGCGGATCGAACTGCTCGGCGGCGACCCGCGCGCCGTCCCCGTCGGCGAGGGCGTCGGCGGCGGGGGTGTCCTCGCGCGGTTCCCGACCCAGAAGACGGCGGCGCTGCTCGCCCTGCTCGCGCTCGCGCCGGGCCGCGCCCGCCCGCGGGACGAGATCATCGCCCTCCTCTGGCCCGACGCCGAGTCCGGGGCGGCGCGCGACCGCCTCAGCCAGGCGCTCGTCTGGCTGCGCCCTCGCCTGGAGCCGCCCGGCGTCGAGCGCGGCCACGTCCACCTCGCCGATCGGCGCGGCGTCGCCCTGGCCACGGGGCGGGTGACGTCGGACGTGGCCGCGCTCGACGCCGCCCTCGCGGAGGCGCGGCGCGGCGGCAGCGGCGCCCACGCCAGGGACGCGCTCCTCCGGGCGGTCGGCCTGTACCGGGGCGATCTGCTGCCGGCCCACTACGATGACTGGGTCCTGGCCGAGCGGCGGCGGCTCCGGGACGCCTGCCTTGAGGCGCTGCGCCTCCTCACCGCCCTTTACGAGGCCGACGGCGACTACGAGCGCGCGGCCGGATTCGCGCGCCGCGCCACGGCGGTAGACGCCCTGGACGAAGGCGCGCACGCGGACCTGATCCGCCTGCTCGGGGCGTCCGGCCAGGCCGCCGCCGCCCTGCGCCAGTTCCGCGCCCTGACCGACCTGCTGGCCCGCGAACTGGGCGCGGCCCCGTCCGCGGCGACGCTCGCCCTGGTGGAGCGCATCCGGGCCGCGGGGTCGGAAGGGCTCACCGCTGCCGCCGCCGCCGGTGTCCCGCCCGCCCGGCCGCGCGCGCCCGACCCGCTGCCGACTCCCCTGACCCGCTTCTTCGGACGGGAGGACGAGATCGCCCGGGTCCGCGACGCGGTGCTCAACGAGGGGGCGCGGCTCGTTACGATCACCGGACCCGGGGGGGCGGGCAAGACCCGGCTCGCCCTCGCCGCCGCCCGGGAGATGGCGTCGGCGTTCGCCGGGGCCCTCGCGTTCGCGCCGCTGGCGGACGTCGAGGACCCGCGCACGATTCCCGCCACCCTCGCCGCCGCCCTGGGACTGCCCGCGCCGCCCGCCGGGGTGTCCCTGGACGCGGTCGCGGAGGCGCTGCGGGAGGGACCGCCCTTCCTGCTCGTCCTGGACAACCTGGAACACCTGCTGGGCGGCGCGGTCGCCGTCGTGCGGGAACTGCTCGCCCGCGCGCCGACCACGACCCTGCTCGTCACCTCCCGGCAGCGGCTGGGCGTGGACGGGGAGCGCGAGGTCCCCCTGCCGCCGCTTCCGCTGCCGCCCGCCTCCCTCGCTGCGGCGGCGACGACGCGGGAGGCGGTCCTCGCCTCGCCGAGCGTCCGGCTCTTCGTGGACCGCGCGCGCGCGGTCCGCCCTGACTTCGCGGTCACGCCCGACAACGCCGACGCGGTCGCGCGCGTCTGCGCACGCCTCGAAGGCATACCACTCGCCATCGAACTGTGCGCCGCGTGGGCCCAGACGCTCACCCCCGCCCAGATGCTCGATAGTCTCTCCCAGAGGTTCGACCTGCTGGTAAGCCGCCGCGCGGACATAACGCCGCGCCACCGGACCCTGCGCGCCGCACTGGAGTACAGTTACCTTCTGCTGCCCGCCGACCTCCGGGCGCTTTTCGCCGGTCTGTCGGTCTTCCGGGGCGGCTGGAGTCTGGAGGCCGCAGTGGCGGTCTGTGGCGGCGGGGAGGGGGACGCCGCCGCCGTCGCCGGGGCGCTGCCGATGCTCGCCGGGCTGACCGAACTGCGGGAGCGGTCGCTGGTGGTCGCCGAGGAGGAGGGGGAGGCGGTCGTGGCGGAGATGCGCTACCGGATGCTGGAGACGCTGCGCGAGTTCGCGTCCGACCTCCTGCCCTACGCGGACCGGGAAGCGCGCCGCGCGGCGCACGCGGCGTACTTCCTGCGGCTGGCGGAGCGCGACGACGGGGCCGGGATGACCGGCCCCGAGCCGGAGCGGTGGCTGTCCCTGCTGGACCGGGAGCGCGAGAACCTGCGGGCCGCGCTGGCGTGGAGCCTGGAAACTCCGGAGGCCGCGCGCGAGGTCGGGCTGCGCCTCGGCGTCGCTCTCGGGCGGTACTGGGCCGTGCGCGGCCCCCTGAGCGAGGGGAGCCGCTGGCTGCGCGCGCTCCTGGAAAGGTCGGGCGAAGGG
>DATLHN010000424.1:0-18481 GCA_035539875.1 Armatimonadaceae bacterium | reverse complement strand
CCCGGTCGCCGTCCGCGACCTCGATCACGCCGCCGGGCAGGCGACGCGCCCGTACGACCCGGTCCGTTCCGTCCGGCAGGGTGACGCGCAGCGTGCCGTCCGGCAGGAGCGCGGCGGAGACGGTCACGGTCCGGTCGCCGGTGCGCCAGTTCATGGGCGGGCCGCCTCCCCGATGAGCGCGTCCAGCGCGTCGTCGTCCAGGTTCTCGAACTGCTGGAGGAACCGGTCGCGCTCCTCGCGGTAGGCGATGCCCCGTTCGCGGCGCATCTTCGCCTGGATGTAGCGCGCCTTGTCCTCGCGGGCGCGGCAGACCAGCCGCGGCACTCGCCGCGGCTGGTCGCCCTCCAGGGCGACCATGGTGAAGTGGCAGGTGTTGGTGTGCCGCGTCAATCCCGTGGTGATGTCCTCGGCGTGCAGAGTGATCTCCACCTCCATCGAGGAGCGTCCGACGTAGACGATCCGCGCGACGACGTGCAGCAGCTCTCCCACGTGGATCGGCTCGTGGAAGTCCACGCGGTCCACGGCGGCGGTGACGGCGACGCCGCCGCAGTAGCGCGCCGCGCAGACGTAGGCGATGTTGTCCACCAGGTGCAGGACGTTGCCGCCGTGGACGTTGCCGAAGTGGTTCGCCAGGTCCTGCGTCATGAGCTGCGCCGCGCGCACCTCGGTCTCGTCGGCGTACTTGAACTCGGAGTGCATGTTACTTGGTGTTCCTCCAGCCGTCGGCCGTCTGCCAGGCCGACCCCGGGCGTCGGCGGCGGTCCCGCGCTGCCCCGTCCGCCCCGCCCTCCGCGCCGGGAAGCGCCGAGTCCGCGGCGAGCGCGAGCAGGACCTCCTCCGGGACCGCCTCGTCGGGCCGCCAGCCCGCGAAGTGCTCGCCCAGGAACGCCGTAGTCGTTTCGCCCGCCGCGAACGCCGGGTGCTCGGCGATGGCGAGCAGGTAGGGGACGTTGGTGCGCACCCCCAGGACCGTGAATTCGCGCAGGGCGCGCCGCAGGCGTGCGGTCGCCGCCTCGCGGGAGGCGGCATATACGATCAGCTTGGCGAGCATCGGGTCGTAGAACGGTGGCACCGCGTCGCCCGCGCCGTACCCGGAGTCCACGCGCACCCCGGGACCGCTCGGCGCGTCCCAGGCGGCGATCGTCCCCACCGAGGGCAGAAAACCCGTCGCGGGGTCCTCGGCGTAGACGCGCACCTCGATGGCGTGGCCGCGCGTCGAAATCTCCTCCTGGGAGAGGGGGAGTGGATGCCCGTCCGCGACGAGCAGCTGCCAGCGCACCAGGTCGAGCCCGGTCACCATCTCCGTGACCGGGTGCTCCACCTGGAGGCGCGTGTTCACCTCCAAGAAGTAGAAGGCGTCCCCGTCGACCAGGAACTCGACCGTGCCCGCGCCCACGTACCCCGCCGCCCGGCCCGCCGTAACGGCCGCCGCCGTGATGCGCTCGCGCAGCGCGGATGTCAGCGCGGGCGAGGGACTCTCCTCCACGATCTTCTGGTGCCGCCGCTGGATGCTGCACTCGCGCTCGAACAGGTGGACGACGTTCCCGCACGTGTCGCCGAATATCTGCACCTCGACGTGGTGCGGTCGCTCGACGTAGCGCTCCAGTAGAACGCGGGCGTCGCCGAAGGCGGCCTGCGCCTCGCGCCGCGCCTCGTCCAGGCGGGCGGGGAACTCGGCCAGGTCGTCGACCCGGCGCATGCCCCTGCCGCCGCCGCCCGCCGCCGCCTTGAGGAGCAGCGGCGTCCCCACGACCTCCGCCTCGGCGCGCAGTCGCGCGTCGCCCTGGTCCTCCCCCCGGTAGCCGGGGACGACCGGCACGCCCGCCCCGGCCATGAGCTGCTTGGCGGCGATCTTGTCGCCGAGCGTGCGGATGACGGAAGCGGGCGGGCCGACGAACGTCAGGCCCGCTTCCGCGCACGCCTGCGCGAACGCGGCGTTCTCCGAGAGGAAGCCGTAGCCGGGGTGGACCGCGTCCGCCCCGAGCCGCCGCGCCGCCTCCACCAGCGCGTCGACGCGCAGGTAGCTCTCGGCCGCGGGGCCGGGGCCGATGCAGAGGGCGGCGTCGCAGAGCGCGACGTGAGCGGCGTCCCGGTCCGCCTCGGAGTAGACCCCGACGGGGGAGACGCCGTGCTCGCGGCAGGCGCGGAGGATGCGCACCGCGATCTCACCCCGGTTGGCAATGAGGAGTCGATTCACCCGTGTGCCTGCCTCCTGTCGATCGGAATTTCTCTATAGGTATTGTTGCATAAAATCTAAACATTGCATTTTTATAGCAATTGTACTTGTTTTCACAGACCGGCCCATTAGCAAATTTCTCAGTCGATTAGTGATCTTTACCAAAACAATTCCTTTATGGTGACACCTATCACGGTGTGTTTTGCCGGGTTTTGCAGCTTTAGGGAGCGAAGAAGGCCCGGTTTTTGCACTTTTGCGGTTGCGTTGTGTACGAAGCCCGCCCCCGTTTATCAGCAAATTATCGCTGCGCATTTTTTACGAGAAAGTTCCCGAAATTTCAGGCGAGCAGGGGGACGTTAAGAATCCTTTCCGCGATTCCGAAGCATTACAGCCTGCGAATTGGCAATGAGGACATGCTGCAGGCGGTGTTTCGGAAATTCGTGCGAAAGGTGTTAACGATAATTATGAGAGGACGTTCTAAGATCCTCGTTCCTGCCGCCGCCGCGTGTGTCGCCGGTATCTGCTCTCCTCAGGTTTTTGCGCAGAAGGCCTCGGGCCAGTTGGTCCCGGGCACGCCGTCGGGCCTCCGCGCCGACTACTTCGCCAATGCGAAACTTTCCGGCAAGCCGCAGGTTTCGCGCGTCGATACGACGGTCAACTTCTGGTGGATGGGTCAGGCGGCCGACCCGAAAGTCGGCAAGGACAACTTCTCGGTCCGCTGGTCCGGGCAGGTGCAGGCGCCCGTGTCCGGGCCGTTCACGTTCGCGGCCTACTCCGACGAGGGTATCCGGGTGACGGTGGACGGGCGGCGGGTCCTCGACCACTGGGACGGCCACCAGGTCAAGCACGACATCGGGACGCCGATCACGCTCGAAGCGGGCAAGTGGTACCCCATCACCGTGGAGTACTACGAGGTCAAGGGCGATGCGGTCGTGCACCTCCTCTGGTCGTATCCCGGCCGCGCCTCGCAGACGGTGCCCCAGCAGTACCTGAGCCCGGACAGCTCCCGACCGGAAGAGATTCCCGCCGGCGTTCCCCTGGCCCCCCCGACCAACGTTCGCGCGTTCGGCATCTGGGACATCGGCGCTCCCGCCATCGACGTGAGCGGCGAACCGGTACAGGGAGCGCTCAACTACCGCGTCTACCGCGGCGGCACCCTTCTCGCGTCCGGCCTGACCTCCCCCCGCTTCCGCGACACCTCCGTCCGCAGCGGCGAGCTGCACGCCTACCGGATGTCGGCGATCGGCTCGGACGGCGAGGAGAGCGCGCAGAGCGACCCGGCCGCGACCGCGACCGCGCCCTTCCCGCC
Organism: Armatimonadaceae bacterium; assembly: GCA_035539875.1. Classification (GTDB taxonomy): domain Bacteria; phylum Armatimonadota; class Armatimonadia; order Armatimonadales; family Armatimonadaceae; genus CALEKU01. The sequence goes on along the minus strand of DATLHN010000424.1, from coordinate 14,996 downwards.
GACGCAGGTCGTGACCAAGTTCGGCGCGCCCACGAACCTCAGCGTCAAGGGACTCTGGAACAACGGCTCGACGGACCAACTTTCCTGGATACCGGTCGCCGACGCGGCGGGCTACAACGTCTACCAGTACGACATGCTGGTCGCCCGCGGCGTCAAGGACCCCACGTTTACGCTCCCGGCGAATCTCTTCATCCGCGGGATGACCTACAACGTCACCGCGATCGACAGCTCCGGAATGGAGAGCCTGCCCAGCAACATCGTCGGGACGCAGGGGGCGAACGATCCGGCCTCCGCGCCGTCGTGGCGACCGGGCGTGCCGACGGATCTCGGCGGCGTGACCGTGACGCCGGAGTGGAATAACGAGAAGCCACGGTTCCACGTCCGGTGGAACGCCGACGCGGGCTGGGCCCAGACCTACACCGTCTACCGCGACGGCGTCCGGATAGCCGAGGGGCTGTGGGGGCTCGAGTACGTGGACGAGAACGTCGCGCCCGGAGCTCGTCACGCCTACAGCGTCGCGGGCACCAACCTGAACTGGACGACGGTTCAGGAGGGACCCCGGACGGCGGAGGTGGCGGCCGCCGCCCTGTCGCAGGCTCCCGCTCCCGCCGGGATTCCGGTCACGATCGCGAAGATCGTTCCCAACGACGACAGCGTCATCGTTTACTTCAACGCGGTGCCCGGCGCCGTGGACTACGTGTGTTATAAGCCAGGCGTCCCGAACGTCCGCAAGTACAGCGCCGGCGGTCTCTCCATAGAGATGAACGGGATCGACCCGGCCAGCGGGGCGGACCTGGTCGTCGAGGCGATCGACAAGTTCGGTCCCTTCCAGAAGATCGACGGCGAGCCGGGCCCCGGCGGCATGCAGCACGACGGAAGCGTGCGCATGGAGATCAACGGCATCGGCCACCCCTCCAACGTGCCGAACGCGATCGCCCGCTCCTCGGTGTTCCACGTCGCCTGTTCGCCCCGGAGCCTGACGGGCGACCAGGCGTTCTTCGACACCTTCCGCAACTCCGCGCCCTTCAAGCAGGTCTTCCCGGTGGACCAGCGCTACCTGGACTGGAACGGCGGCGGCAACAACGACGCGGACAATCCGTACGTGCGGGAGTGGCAGAACGACAAGTGGACGATCCGCGCCTACCAGGCGGACGTGACGAACTCGCGCATCTTCGTGATGTCGAACCACTTCATGGACACGCTCTACGACGGCGGGACGCCCCGGTCCAACGTCCCGATGCACAATAACAACGCATCCCTGGTCATGCAGCCGAAGTCGGTGGCGGACATCTCGGGCGGGCGCGTCCTGCACGTCACCATGGAGGTGGACCCGCACTTCAGCAACCGGCGCTGGTGCGACATCTTCGTCGCGGCGGCGGACGACCCGGTCATCCAGCCGGGCAAGTTCGCGGAGAATGGCATGCTGCCGACGGTCAGCGGGAACATGTTCCGCTGGGAGATCCTGGCCGAATTCCACACCGCGCAGATCTTCCGGGGCGTCAACGGACAGCTGACGGGCACCGGGCTGATCGACACGGGGTGGGGGGAGAACAGCGAGCGCTTTACTGCGGTCAATCGCACCTACGGGCACTTCGGACAGCCCGCCGCGAACGGCACCATGGCCAACCTGGACCGTCGAAACCGGTACGACCTTTACCTCTCGCAGAACCGGTTCCGGATCATGGAGAACGGGTTGGTCATAAAGGACGCGGTCTTCCCCAACGGGGAGACGCTGCCCTTCAGCAAGGTGGCCGTATACTTCGTCCACCAGCTCTACCACACGAACAACGAGCACCAGGAACTGCTGAAGTACAACCGGGGAGAGACCTACTGGATCAATTACCGGCCCTGGGCGGACGAGCGGCACTGGGACAACATGGGCTTCGAGGTACTGCCGGCCTTTCCCACGGAACCCGTCGGAACCGTAATGCCGCTGAATAAATAGTAACACCGGAGACAGAGGGTCACACTTGAGACGCCCTCCCCGGCGGCGACCGCCGCCGGGGAGGGCGTTTTTGTGTTTACCCCGTATATTGGGCAGGATTCAGGCAGGCGGCGGGGGAACCGGTAGGCAGAACGCGGGCAAGGAGCGAGTATGAGCAAGGACGCCGTCACCGGTCGGAAGGTGCGCATCGGGATCATCGGGTGCGGGCAGATCGCCCAGACACACCTGAAGAATTACGCGGAGATACCGGACGCGGAGGTCGTGGCCTGCGCGGACATCGACCCCTCGGCGGCGGACGGGAGCGCGGCCCGGTTCGGGATCCCGAACGTCTACTACACGGCCCGGGAGATGCTCAAGCGCGACGACCTCGACGCCGTGGACGTCTGCCTCCACAACAACCTGCACGCCCCCGCTACCCTGGCGGTGCTGGAGTCGGGCCGGGACTGCTACTGCGAGAAGCCGATGGCGGGCGCGTTCCGCGACGCCGTGACGATGCGCGAGACCGCGAAGGCGACCGGGAACCGCCTGCATATTCAGCTCGCGGGCATCTACTCGCCCGAGGTGCGGGCCGCCGAGGAACTGATCCGCACCGGCGCGCTCGGCGAGGTCTACTTCGCCCGCTCGACGGGGCACCGGCGGCGCGGGCGGCCCTACGTGGACGGCTACGGAAAGCCTCAGTTCGTCCAGAAGCCGGTCAGCGGCGGCGGCGCGCTCTACGACATGGGCGTCTACCACATCTCGGAGATGCTGTTCCTGCTCGGCAACCCGACCGTGGAGCGCGTGACCGGGAAGACGTACCAGAAGACCGGCATCGACCCGAAGCGGAGCGAGCTCTCCGGCTACAGCGTGGAGGAGCTCGGGATGGGATTCGTGCGCTTCGCGGGCGGCGACCTGGCGCTGGACATCGTCGAAGCCTGGGCCATTCACCTCGACTCGTTCGAGGGCTCGTACGTGGTGGGCTCCGAGGGCGGCGTGCGCCTGCGCCCCTTCGGCTACTTCCGCTCCGAGGGCGACCTCGACCTCTCCAGCAGCGCGAGCATGGACGCCGCCAAGTTCCGCTGGAAGCGCCTGCGCACCGAGGACGGGGAGACCGACACCCGCGAGAGCAGCCAGAAGCACTGGATCGCCGTCCTCCAGGGGAAGGCCGACCCCCTCCCGACGGCGGACATCGCCCTGAACACGATGCTGATCTCGGAGGCGATCTACCTGTCGCAGAAGCTGAACCGGGAGGTGACGGCCGACGAGGTCCGCGAGATGTCCGCCTCGACGGCGCTGGAGCTATGAGCGCCGTGATCGGGCGGGCCGGGGCGGCCGTACCCGGCGTCGCCCTGAGGGAGCCAGTCATGCGGACCATCGCCCAGGTCGAAGTCCGACTGGAGACCGAGACCGGGGTGCGCGTAGTGTTCGCGGACTCGCTGGAAGTCTCGCTCGACTGCCACCAGTGTGAGCGCACACGGCGCACGGTCGTCTTCCCGGAGATCGGAGCGGAGGGCCGTTGCACGCCGACCGGTCACCCCTTCCCCGGGGCAGCCGTCCGCAAGCGCGTTATGGAGCCATCGGAAAAGGTCGGGGCGGCGGTCGTCTACGACCTGGAATACGAGTACCGGGCGTTCCACGACGTCAAGGAGGGAGTACCCTCGGTCGCGCACCCCACCTGGGCGCGGGTCTGCCTGACGCTCACCTGCCCGGCCTGCCGCAAAGAGGCGCGGCACTCCGTTCAGAACAACGCCGCGCGACCCTGCCGCTTCTCCTGTCCCGCCTGCGGCTGCCGCCTCTACCACGAGTGCGAGGAGATGCCCGTCTTCCGCCTGCTCGACCCGCAGGGCGCGGTTCTCCGCGAGCAGACGGTCTCCGACCTCGCCGTCGTCGTCCACGCGAGCGAGGCCGCACCCGAGGTCGTGCGCGAACTGGCCCAGATCACGGCGGACACCCCGGGCGGCGTCCGCCGCAAACTGGAAGGCGGGCAGCCGGTCTTTCGCCAGGAGTGCTACCGGATACGCAATCCCGTCGTGTCCCAGGCAATGCTGGAGGGGGCGATCGTCGCCCTGGCGCGGGCCGATCTCCCCTTCTCGGTACTGAGCAGCGGGCGCGACGTCACCGAACTGATGCGGCGTCGCCATCTGAAGAGGGACTGAACCGCGCGTCGAACTCCGCGACGAAGTAGTCGACGGTCGGCTCGTCGATGATCGTGAAGCGCAGGTCGCGCGGGCCGTCGTCCGGGTGCGCGTCCGCCCACTCCAGGAGCGCGCCGAAGAGGACGCGCGCGCAGCGGTCCTTCGGAAAGCCGAAGATGCCGGACGAGACGGCGGGGAAGGCGACGCTCTCACAGCCGTTCCGGCGCGCGATCTCCAGCGCGTGGGTCGCCGCCGAGGCGAGGAGGCGGTCGCTCTCCTCCTCGCCCTGACCCCTCCAGACCGGGCCGACCGCGTGGAGGACGTACTTCGCGGGGAGCGCGCCCGCGCCGGTGGCCGCCGCGCCGCCGACCGCGACCTTGCCCACCCGATCGCTCTCCTCCTGAATAACCTGCCCCCCCTTGCGCACGATCGCCCCGGCGACACCGCCGCCGTGTACCAGGCGGCTGTTCGCCGCGTTCACGATCGCGTCCACCCGCTCCTCGGTGATGTCCCCCCGCCGCACCGAGACGACGTGGCCCGTGGGCAACCTCACCGTTCGGAGAATCCCCGGTTCCGGCATCGACATCCTCTCAGTACAGTTCGTAAAGCGGGCTCATCGGCGTGACCACCTCCAGCGACTGGCCGACGCCGGTCGCCGGGTTGAGGGTCACCACGACCCGCTCGCCTGCCTTGACGTCCGCGCCGGTCAGGACGCGGCCGGTGCTGGTGATGCTCGCGCCGGGGCGCAGGTCTACCACCGTTCCGTCCGTCAGCGTCACCTTGTAGCCGCCGTTCGGCAGCGGGACGAGCGACTTAAGGTCGCCCCGCTTCATGTTCGTGACGATCAACAGCTTCGTACCGTTGCCCACGCCGTCCCGCTCGATCCGCACCTGCTCGCCGACCAGCGAGCGGCGCAGCTCCGCCAGCGGAAGGGTCGTGGTCGGCCCCGGGCCGCCCTGGACCGTCAGGGTCGCCGTGGGGCCGAGCATGACCCGGTTGTTCTCGCCGCCGTGCACGCGGATGGACAGGGCGGACGCCTCCGGGTAGTAGCCGGTCACCTGGCCGAAGACCGGGCCGTCACCGGGCGCGAGCGGGAGGCGTGCGGCGACCACCGAATCGGTGGCGATCCTCACCGTGCGGTTGGCGCGGTCCCAGAAGACGCGCCCGCCGAGCGACTCGGAGACGAGCCGGAGGGGCACCATCGTCACGCCGTTGACCACCATCGGCGCGGCGGTCAGCGGGATCACCTCGCCGTTGACCTCGGCGATGGTGTCGCCCAGGCGGATCACCACCCGCTTGTCGTTCTTGACCGCGGTGATCGTGCCGGTCCCGGTGTCGAAGCGGACGGTCGCCCCCAGCTTCTCGAAGACGCCGCGCAGCGGCACCAATACCCGCCCCTCCTGCTCGATAGGGGACTGACCCTCGACCGAGATCGGTACGTCGTTCACCGTTACCTGTATCGGCCCGGAGCGCCGCCGCTGCGCCTCGGCCGGGAGCGTGGAACATGCGAAAACGATTGCCGCGATAAGACCCGCCCCGGCGCGGGCGGCGATAACACGCTGCTGCTGTAGCATCATTTCTCCTGGTAAGCGCGGGCGCGGGCGCGGGCGCGCTTCCGCCGCGCCCGCGCCCTTTATCTGAGGGCTTGTGGCCCTACCGCTTCGCCTACGTCTTATTATGGAGATTCTACCGTGGTCGCCGCACACGAATGTCGATTCGCTGACCAATACGCGTCTGCGGGTCCAGCCGGACGGTGATGCGGTCGCCCGGGAGGATGGTGCGCTCGTCCAGGCGTCGCCCCGCGAGGTAGACGGGCGCGTCCTGCCGCACGTCGACCGTCTCCGCGTTCTCGAATTCGATCGTGTACGTGGACGGGGTCTCGCGCGAGATCCGGCGGAACGCGCCGGTGGCCGTGTTGGCGGCCGACCCCGCACCGCCCCCTCCGCCGTCGCCCACCACCGTCACGCGGCGGACGCGGCCGTTGTTGTTCAGGTCCACCTCGATCTCGTCGCCGATGCGGAGCTGGTTCAGCTGGATCGGCTGGTAGCCGCCAGCGTTCAGCGAGCGGCGCGCCTGGATGTTCGGCGCGAAGCCGACGCTGCGCACGCCCCCGTTCGCCTCGCGCACCGTCAGCTGGCGGCTGGAGACGTTCAGGCCGGTCAGCGCCCCGCGTACCGTCCCGCCGGAGGGGTTGCCCGCTCCCGGCAGTGTGGGGCGCGGCGTGGTGGTCCCGCCGCCGCCGCCGGTCCCGTCGTTGTTGATCACGACCGTCCGCGAGTTCGCCTGCCAGTCGACGCCCGCCCCGAGGGCCTCGGCGACGAAGCGCAGCGGGACCATCGTCGAGCCGTTCAGGACCTGTGCGGGCGCGTCCAGGGCGACCGGCTGGTCGTTCACGCGCGCCGTGCGCCCGCCGATGGGCAGCATTATCTGCGTCTGGTTGCGGACGGCAGACACCTGCCGGGTCTGGGCGTCGTAGGCGACGTACGCCCCCAGGCGCTCCAGAACGCCGCGCAGCGGCACCAGAACGCGCCCGCCCTGCTCCACCGGCCCCTGGCCGGTGAAATTGACCGCGTCGCCGTTCACCAGCACCGTGATGCGGCTGCCCTGCGCGAGCGCGGCGGAAGAAGCGTTCGTCACCGCCGCCACCGTACCGATCGTCAGTGCGGCGGACGCGGCCAGTGCCGCGCCTCCGCCGCTTTTCCAATGCCTCATGGCGTACCTCCTCGTCGGTAATACAGAAAACTCGTACCCGGAAAGAGGTCGCCCGTAAGCTACGGGACTAATTACGGGGGAAGGTCAGCGCGGCGGGGAGCAGCGTGGCGGGCAGGCGCGCGCCGTCGATCACGGCCCCGAGCGGCGTGTCGGGCTTGTTCGCGCCGTGGAAGTCGGAGCCGCCGGTGACGAGCAGGCCGTGCTTCCGCGCCATGCGCAGGAAGCGCTCCGTCTGCGCGGGCGAGTACTTCGAATAGTAGGCCTCGATGCCGTCCAGGCCGAACCCCTTGAGCCGCTCGATGAACCCTTCGTCCGTCAGGTGGGCGTGCAGCTTCAGAAGGCCGGGGTGAGCCAGGAAGCAGAGGCCCCCCGCCGCGTGGATCAGTTCGATTGCCTCGTGGGGGGCGAGGCTCTCCTTGGCGATGTTCCCGGGCTTTCCGTCCCCGAGGTAGCAATCGAAGGCCTCGGGGATGTCGCGGACGTACCCGCGCGCCACCATCGCCTGCGCGAAGTGCGGACGCCCGAGGTTCGCGCCCTCCGGAGCAAGCGCGGTGACCTCGTCGAGGGTGAGGGGCACGCCGATCCGTGTCAGGCGGGCGGCGATACGCGCGTTGCGGTCCCGCCGGTTCTCCGAAAGCTCGGCGAGCTTGTCGTTCAGGGCAGACGAGCGCGGGTCCACGTGCAGGCCGAGCAGGTGGCACTCGCCCGGCTCGCCCCGCGCCGACAGCTCGACGCCGGGGACGAGCGTGATCCCGGCCTCGCGGGCGGCGGCCTGCGCCTCGGGGACGCCCGCCGTCGTGTCGTGGTCGGTGACGGCCAGCAGCCCGAGGCCCGCCGCGCGCGCGGCGCGGACCAGTTCCGTGGGCGTCAGGGTGCCGTCCGAGGCGGTCGTGTGGGCGTGCAGGTCGGCGTAGTAGTCGTTCATGATTTCCATCGCCACGGCGACCCTCAAGCGCCGATCTTCCGGCTCGGCTCGACGTGTACCAGGACCTTCGATACCCGGGGGTTCGCCTCGCGGACGGCGTCCTGGACCTTGTGGGCTATGTCGTGGCCCTGCCACACCGTAAGGTCGCGGTCCACGATGACGTCCAGGTCGACGTAAAACTCGAAGCCCATCTTGCGGACGTAGCAGCGGTGCAGGCCGCGGACGCCGGGGACGGTCTCCGCTACGGCGCGTACCTCGCTTTCGATCGTGGAATCCGGCGAAGCGTCGGTCAACTCGTGCAGGGCGGGCCGCAGCAGGTGCCAGGCGTTGAAACCTATCATCCCCGCCGCCAGGAGCGCGGCCCAGTCGTCCGCGCTCGACCAGCGCACGCCGCCGACGTAGTGGTTCCCGACCAGCGCCACCGCGATGCCCACGAACGCCGCCCCGCTAGTGATGGCATCGCTACGGTGGTGCCAGGCGTCGCCCTTCACCGCGGTCGAGTCCGTCTCCTCGCCCGTCTTGAAAACCCAGCGGAAGAGCGTCTCCTTGACGAGCACCACCCCCGCCACCACCACCAGCGTGAAGGGCGCGGGCATCTTATGGGGGGTCAGGATCTCGCGGACGCTCTGGTAGCCGATGCCGCACGCCGCCGCGAAGAGCGCGATGGCGACGACCGTCGTGGCGAGCGGCTCCGCCTTGCCGTGGCCGTAGGGGTGGTTGTCGTCGGGCGGCCGGGCGGAGATGCGTAGCCCCCACCAGACGATCACCGACGTCACCACGTCCGACAGCGACTCGATGGCGTCCGCGATCAGCGCGTACGTGTTGCCGAAGACGCCCGCCGCCGCCTTGACGAGGGCGAGAACCGTGTTGATCACGATGCCAACCGCCACCGAGCGCATCCCCTTCTGCGCGGGGTGGTCCACGGGAAGTGAAGGGGGTGGCGGCGCGTCAGGGCGTGGTTCCACGGCGGCGTTATTATCGCTCACGGCATCGGTCGCGGGCACACGGACGGGGGAGCACCGGACGCGCGATGTTCCGGCGCTCCCCGCGGGTGTAGATTCCCTATTATCGCCGATTACAGGGGATTACGCCCGCGCGGGACGGCGGGACCCGACCCCCCGCCCCTTGCGGTCCGCCTTCGACCGCGCGAGCAGCGCCGCCGCCACCACCGCGACCGCGCCGACGACGGCGGCGGAAACGACGACCACGCTCCGAGAATGCGCCACGATAATGGCAGCGTACGCCCAGACGACCGCCAGCGCGACCACGAAGTCGCCCCGACGAGAGGCGAGGACGCCGCCGACAAACGCGCCACCGATGAGCGCGAGGGCCGCGCCGACCTCTGCGGCGAAACCCGCCGAGGGAGCCCCGTGCGCGACGGCCGCCACCGCGGAATTGACCACCGTGGCGACGGATACCCAGCCGAGGTAGAGGCTTACCGGCGCATGCACCAGCCAGCGCTCCGCAGTCGAGACGGGGGCGTGGCGCAGCAAACGCGCGAAGGCGACCGCCAGCGACGCGGCCAGCGCCACGATCGCCGCCAGCGACGGGAGGATCAGGTTCTGGTGCCAGAGCGCGATCCACGCGACGTTCGCCGCGCACGAGGCGAGGAGCGGGCCGCGGACGCTCCGCAGGGCCGGGTCCGCGTCGCGGGCGGGGTGCGCCTGGTACGCCGCGAACCCGAGCAGGCCCAGGTAGATAACGTTCCAGATCAGGAAGGCGTAGGAGGCGGGCGTGATCAGGGTCGGGTAGAGCGCCGAGACGTCGCCCGTGGTCACGCCGCCCCAGCGCTGAATATTCGCCAGCGCGTTGACGCCGATGGTCGCCGGTATTGCGGCGGCGAGCAGGAGGCGTCGCGGCGTGTCGTTCGGCATGATTCCTCGCTTTCCTGGCGGGGGCGTTCCCCCCAATCTCGTGTTGCCCGTGGGCTGCGGGACCCGAAACGGCGGGTGACAATAGCTGTCCGCCGAGGTGCACTTCACGATCAGGAATTTCAACTTCGTTTCCCGTCAGCGGTTCCCGGGGTGTTTCGATAGGAAACGGCCGCGACGGGGTACATCCTCGTTGAAAGAAGGGGGAACGGCTATGGATATGGCTGCGACCACCGCGGGACGCAATCCCGCGCCGGCAGAGGATACTACAGCGGATCAAACGACGACCCCTGGCGTCGCGGATAACTTAACGGAGCGTCTTTCGGCCCTCTACTATCAGGCGGGGGACCTGGCGATCGAACTCGGGGCGGCGGTGCGAGCGAACCCGTACGGCGCGCCGACCGAGTCTCAGATCGCCGGGTACAACCGCGTCCTGGCGAACGCGCGCGAGATGATCCACGGATCGATAGCCCTGAAAGAGGACGTCGGCGAGATATCGCCGGAGACGGACAGTGCCGCTCTGACGGTGGATGCGCTTCACCGCGCACTCAACACCACGATAGTCCCGACCGTTCACAACGCCCTGACAGACCTGCGCCCGGAAACGACTTAGGACAGAGCGAGGGCCGCGACCGCGGCCCTCGCTCTACCCTTTTATTTTCGGCAACCGGTTGCCATATCGCGCGGCGGGGTGTTATACTCGGGATGGCAACCGGTTGCCGAAGACGGCAAACTGCCCGCACCGACGTCGCCACTGTGCGCGAGACTCTTCGAAGGAGAAAGAGATGACCGTCCCACTGCCCTCTTCCCGACGCACCACACTCCGCGGGGCCGACAAGGGCTTCACGCTGATCGAGCTTCTTGTAGTCATCGCCATCATAGCGATCCTGGCCGCGATCCTGTTCCCCGTCTTCGCCCAGGCTCGCGCCAAGGCGCGCCAGACAGTGTGCCTGTCCAACTCCAAGCAGATCGCGCTCGCCGTCGCGATGTACACCCAGGACTTCGACGAATGTCTGCCGTACGCCATCAACGGCCCCAACAATGGCAGCAGCGCCACGTACATCACCTGGGACGAAGCGTTCTACCCCTACACCAAGAACGACGGCGTGTACGCTTGCCCGTCGCACGAGACGCCCAAGCGGCTCTCCAACGGCACCTACCTCGTCAGCTACATCACCAACAGCGCCGTCATACGCACCAACACGAACGGGACCACGCAGCCTTACGCGCTTGCGAAGTTCGACGCCCCGGCCAACACCATCGCCATGGTCGAGAGCAACATCACGTCGAACTACCAGGCGTTCCTGGCCTGCTCCGGGGGCCTGCCGCTTAGCCTGACCGACGTCATCGCCCCCACCGGTCACATGAAGACCCGCGTCGCGTGGAACCGCCACAACGAGGGCGCGAACTACGTCTTCCTGGACGGGCACGCCAAGTGGCACCGCCTCGAGCAGACCGTCACGCCCACCTGGCTGTACGGACCGTGCAACTGACAGGCATAGCGCGTCCATGAGAAAGCCGCCCACGATCGACGACGTGGCCCTGGCGCTGGGCATGCACAAGTCCACGGTGTCCAAGGCGCTCTCCGACAAGGGGAACATCTCCCACGCCACCAAGGTGCGCGTCCGCGAAGCGGCCCGGGAGCTGGGGTACGAGCCCAACCCGCTAGCCCAGCGCCTCGCCAACGGCTACCGCAACCCGATGGTTTACATCTTCAGCGGCACGCTGGACGTCGGCGTGGCGACCCAGAAGATACGCCTGATCCAGCAGGAACTTAACGCCGCCTCGCTGGAGGTGCCGATCTACACCTGCCCCGAGTCGGGCGGGGGCGCGGCGGCGCAGCAGCGTTCCCAGGCGGCGCAGATCAAGCAGCTCTGCCGCCAGCGGCCCCGCGCCATCGTCTGCGCCGTTCAGATGGTGGGCGAGGACGTCTTCTCCGAGCTTGCGGCCTACCAGCGCGAGGGCGGCATCGTGGTCAGCTACGACACGCCGATTCCCCTGGAATGCGACCAGGTCGTCTTCGACCGCGAGGACAACGCCTACCGGGCCGCGAAGCACCTGCTGGAGTGGGGGCACCGCAAGATCGGCATCGGGATGTCCCGCACCTCGCTCCCGCTCCTGCTCGACCCGGCCGCGGCGGGGTTGCCACAGTCCGGGAGGATGCGCGGCTTCCGCCGCGCGCTCGACGAGTTCGGGGTCCCGCTGCGGGCCGAGTGGTTCTTCGAGAACGCCCCCTACGAGGAGGGCGGCGAGGAGATGGCCCGTCGCTTCCTGTCCTTGGAGGACCGCCCCACCGGACTCTGCATCGTCAACGACTACGTCGCGTTCGCGTTCATGGTGGACGTGATGAAGGCGGGCGTGCGCGTCCCGGGCGACGTCAGTATCGTGGCCCATGACAACCAGCGCATCGCCTCGCGCTGTCCGGTCCCTATGACCTCGGCCACGCACCCGGTCGAGCAGATCGCGCAATCCGTGGTCGCCATGCTGCTCGACCGTATCGAAGGATACGACGGCCCCCCGCGCACCGAGACGGTTCGCGGAGAGCTGGTGGTCCGGGGAAGCGCCGCGCCGCCCTCCGACGACCGCCCGTCGTAGCCTCTTCGGAGAAAGTGAAAGGTTCATGAGACTACACCACCGGACGGCGGCCTCGCCGGCCGCGCGGACTCGCGCCGCCGCCGTCTTCGCCGTCGCCGCCCTCCCATACTGCGCCCTCGGAGCGCCGCAGCAGGCCCCCGCCGGAAAACTCCCGGCCTTCCCCGGCGCGGAGGGGTTCGGCGCGCTCGCGACCGGCGGGCGCGGCGGCGAGGTCTATCACGTCACGCACCTCGGCGACGACGGCCCCGGTTCGTTCCGCGACGCCGTCAGCAAGGGACCACGCATCGTCGTCTTCGACGTCGGAGGCTACATAGACCTGAAATCGCCCGTCAGCGTAGCCGGCAGCGTCACCATCGCGGGGCAGACCGCCCCCGGCGACGGCGTCGCCCTGCGCAACAATCAGGTCTCCTTCTCCAACGTCGAGAACGTCATCGTCCGCTACCTGCGCATCCGCTGTGGACTCGGCGCTCCGGCGGGCAAGGACGCCGCTTCGGTCTTCAAGGGAAAGAACCAGATCTTCGACCACCTCTCCGTCGCCTGGGGCCGCGACGAGACGTTCTCGATCAACGAGAGCCAGAACATCACCGTCCAGCACTCGATCATCGCCGAGGGTCTGCTGCGCCACTCCATGGGCGGCCTGGTGCAGTGGAACACCATCACCCTGCACCACAACCTCTACATGTCGAACAACGACCGCAACCCAAAGGCCAAAGGCGTCATCGACTTCGTCAACAACGTCGTGTACAACTGGGGCAGTGACGCCTTCGTCGCCGGGGCCTCGGCGGGCAAGAGCGACGTCAACGTGGTCGGCAACTACTTCGTCGCCGGGCCGAGCAGCAAGCGGGTGGACGACCCGATCATGCGCGGCAACACGAACTTCCACCTCTACTTCGCCGGCAACTACTTCGACCCGAACCGCAACGGCAAACTCGACGGCAGGCCGGTAGAGCGCAAGGACATCGACGACGTGATGACCTGGCAGGCGAAGCCCTACGCCTACCCGCCGGTGCGCACCGAATCCGCCCCCGACGCCTATAAGCGGGTCCTCGCCACCGTCGGCGCGTCGCTGAAGCGCGATTCCATCGACGCGCGACTCGTCTCCGAGGTCGAGAAGCAGACCGGCGCGATCATCACCGATCCGGAGACGGTCGGCGGCTTCGGCGAGCTGAAAGGCGGCACGCCCCCGCCCGACGCCGACCGCGACGGCATGCCCGACGCCTGGGAGCGTCAGTTCGGCCTGAACCCCAGCGACCCCGCCGACTCCCGCGCCGACTTCGACGGCACCGGCTATACCAACGTCGAGAAGTACGTCAACAGCCTCGTAGACGGCCCCTACCGCCCCGCGAAGCGCCGACAGGGGAGGTAGCCGCAGCCGTCTCGGGTAACATGCTGCTCAAATGGCGGACGTCGTCTACCCATCGCTATCGCTCATGCCGCACGGGTACGCGTGGCTGGAGTTCGGCCCGGAAGGGGACCGGCCGGAGTTCGAGCGGATCGCCGAGCGCCTGCGCCGCGAATTCGGCGCGACGGTCACCGAGTCGCGCCGGTTCACCGAGAAGGACTACCTCTACCTGAACGTAGAGGGCGCGGAACTGCTCCTCATGTGGAAGGCGGGCCTCGGAACCGGGCTGAGCGCGACCCGCGCCGACCTGCCCATCCTCCTGCGCGTCGCGGACGCCTACGACGCCCCGTGTCGCGGCTGGCGCTGGCACCTCTACCGCCTCACCCACCGTTCTACACAGGCGGCCGGATGTTGAAGGAGACTGACACGGCATCCGACATGGACGCGGGCATCGTGGTAACCCGGCTGCGAGGCGAAGTGACGGAGGCGGACGCGGCGCGGTGGCGCACGGGTTTCCTGCGGTGCGTGCGGCAGGCGCTTACCGCGCCCGCCGAGGACGGCGACCGACTTAAACTGCTCGTGGATACCCGCCACTTCGCGCCCGCCAGCCTTGCCGTACAGCGGGCTTACCATGACGCGCTGGCCGACGCAGGGGCCGAGGCCGCCGCCCGCGGCCTGCTGATAGCTTTCGTCCACCACGACGCCTACAAGATGGAGCAGATGCAGGTGTCGGCGGAAACCGGGACCGGTTACTTCACCGACCTCGAAGACGCCCGCTACTGGCTCGCCCCGGGCTGACGTCCGGGGTGAGCCACTAACGTGCCGCTCATATAAGCCTATGAACGACCCGCCGATCGACCGCAAAGCCGTGGTGACACGCCACAACCCGCTCGTCACGGGGTTCGACCCCTTTTCACCTCTGAGCGTCGGCAACGGCGAGTTCGCCTTCACCGCCGACGCGACCGGCCTGCAAACCTTCCCCGAGGTCTACGCGGACAGGTTCCCCCTGTGTACCGTCGCGCACTGGGGATGGCATTCGGAGCCCATGCCCGACGGGCTGCGCGCCGAGGATGTGCGCTACACAGACTACGACACCTACGGCCGCCCCGTCGGCTACCTCACCGACCGCACCGGTCAGGAAGCCCTGTTCGACCACCTGCGCCAGAACCCACACCGCCTGCACCTCGGGCGCATCGGGTTCGTCCTCGCGAAGGCGGACGGCGCACCCGCCGCGCCCGCCGACCTGGAAAACGTCCGGCAGACCCTCGAACTGTGGTCGGGAGTCCTGCGCAGCGAATTCGCACTGGAGGGCGTGCCGGTCCGCGTCGTCACCACCTGCCACCCCGACCTCGACCTCCTGAGCGTGCGCGTGGCCTCTCCGCTGATCGCGTCGGGCCGACTGAGCGTCCGCATCGCCTTTCCCTACGGCTCGCCCGAGGCGGACATGGCCGACTGGGACAGCCCCGAGCGGCACCGCACGACCGTCACGCGG